>JAPUME010000074.1 GCA_027294185.1 Acidobacteriota bacterium
CGCCCTGAAGGATGCGGGCGGTGGAGGGCGCCGTGGGTGGGGCGGGCGGTGGTGGGGCGGGCGGCCGACGGGCGGTGCGGCGGGGGCCGCATACGTTAAGGGTGATGAAAAAAACCGCAAGGGCCGCACCCACCTTCCAAGAGCGGCGGAGGGTTCCCACTTTGTCTCTGCCTGGAATCGCTTTCAATTTGCTGCTACTTCTTCTTTTTCCCGGCCTTGCTCTTTTTTTCCAATTGGTCGGCAAGCTTCACCAGTTCTTTTGCGCTCCGTCGCAGCGCTTTGGTGATTTCAGCGGCGGGTTTCTGGGCCGATTTTTCCAAAGTACTCATCATGCGGCCGAGTTGGCGGCCGATGGTCGTGGCGCTCTTCTTGATTGTCATGTCACTACCTCCATTTGTTGAGGGGCAACCCGACTCCTCGTCGGCCCCAGCCGATGCTATTGTACTGGTCGGGTCAATCTGGGACAAACAGATTTCCCGAACCGCCGCTTTCTGAGGTAGCCTGTAGGAGCAGGCAGACCATCCTGCGACAAGACTCATGAATCTTCCCCCAAGATTTCGCTTTAAGCTGGAGCGCCTTCGCCGCGACTTGGAACAGTGGTGGATGGGGATTCGCTACCGTGCTGGAGGGAAGGAAGCGGGGCACCGCATGTGCCCCTCCTGCCGGGCGCTGGTAGGCCGCGACGATTCCACCTGTCCCCTGTGCGGCGCGCGCCTCAAAAGCGCGGCCCCTCGCAGCGTATCGCCGGGACTGCTGGGCGGCGTTCTGCCGATGCCCTCGACCGCCACCTCGGCGCTGGCGGCCATCAACATCGGGCTTTATGCCCTGACTCTCTACCTCAGCTTCCAGGCGGCTCAGGCGGAAATGACCGGCACCCCCGGCTTTGGAGGTGTGCGCGTCGACGTGCTGGTCGATTTCGGCGCCAAGTGGGGACCGGGAATCCTGAGAGGCGACGAGTGGTGGCGGCTGGTCACGGCCACCTTCCTCCACGGCAACCTCATGCACATCGGCTTCAACATGTGGGTGCTGCTCGATATGGGCCCGCAGGTCGAGGAGCTATTCCAGACTCCCAAGTTTCTAGTGATGTATCTGGTGGCGGGGGTCAACGGTTTCCTGCTGAGCCTGTTCTGGAGTCCTGGCGGCATCTCGGTGGGCGCTTCCGGGGCCATCCTGGGACTGGTAGGAGTCCTGATCGGCGCGAGCTTTCACCACGGGCGCACGGGCGCGGCCTACCGCGCATCGCTGTTTCGCTGGTTTATCTATATCCTGATCTTCGGTCTTTTCCTGCGCGTGGACAATGCCGCCCATATCGGCGGGGTTGCCACCGGAGCGCTCCTCGGCTACCTGATTCCGGAGGGGGAACCGGAAACACCGTCTGAAGAAAAGCTATGGAATTTTCTGGCGGTCATTTCCGTCCTGATCATGGCGGCATCGTTTGTCTTTATGGCCCTCAACTACACCAGCAGATAATGTCTCGGTAATCCCGGCCCCCATCCTCAGCAAGATTCCGGAGAAGTTCAGGCTTTGGCGCGGGAGTATTCCCGCCAAAAGATCAGGTAGTGCACGCCGGAGAGAAGCGTCAGGGCAGCGGCCAGATAGATGCACGGTGTCTTGAGCGGGGTGGCAAAGCGGGCAAGGGTCGTCTCGGCGGCAAGGGCCACCAGCAGGACGGACATCTGGCTCACGGTGGAAGCCTTTCCGAACATGGAGGGGTTAAACGGACGAAACCCGGCGATCAGATTGATCAGCAGAGCCGTGGTTAGGATGCCGAGATCCCGCGTGAGAACAAGAATACTCAGCCACCAGGGGAGAACCTGCTGGGAGGAAAGAATCAGGAATCCGGTAACGAGCAGAATCTTGTCTGCAATGGGATCGAGAGCGTTGCCGAAAGAAGTTTCTTGATTCAAGTAGCGCGCCACCAGTCCGTCGGCGACGTCGCTGAGGGTGGCCGCTGCCAGCACCGACAGGGCCCAGCCGTATCGAGCTGAAAGCACAAGAGCTGCGAACAGGGGCACAAGAAGCAGGCGGAGAATGGTGATCTGATTGGCCGGGCTTAAGATGCGGCTGGGCATGGCGAATTCGTGGCTCTAGTGAATCCTGGAGTATGGATCGAAGGGCAGCATAGACAGCTCGGGGGGCGCATGTCAATTCGTGAATTCGTCTTGTCGTCTCACTGCGTCTTCTGCGGGCTAGGGTTCGATTCCCAGGTATTCGTGGAAGCTCGCCCCGACGGTCTCCCGGAACCGGTCTGCCAGAGATTGGATGGCGCCGCTCGGCTCATCCAGCACGATGCGCTCGATCCGGTGCATCGGATAGAAAGTTGTGGAGAGCCCCACGGTTGTTTCCTCCTTGGCCCGGACCTGGCGAAGGAAATCGTCGAAAGAGGGGAGTCCCACGCCCCGCACGGTGATGCCGGCCGGATTGAGCGACAGCATCTGGCCCCACACCTTTTCCTTCGGGTTCATCAAACTGACGACGATAATTGAGTTGGATTCGAGCAAGCGTCCCTTCTTACTCTCCGGCACGGAGGCAATCAAGAGTTTGACCCGTGGGGAGTGCCCTGGAGAATTTACCACGAACGGTTTCCAGGATGAAACTGCAAATGGCTGGTCTCTATCGCGCGTGCTGCTCCACTTTTTTGGGAAATGTTGATGGGCAGTGCGACCTGCCGCAATTGCCGAATTTCGGGCGCCTATAGTAGGATATAGGCTT
>JAPUME010000075.1 GCA_027294185.1 Acidobacteriota bacterium
AGCGGTACAGCCCTGGTGAGTGCGTAGGCTGCAAGCGAACGCGCATCAATTTTGGGAGTTAGAGGAAATCGTGACACTATTACAGGCAACATAAGAGAATGGCTGCTTGATTGAGGAGGGAATGGCTATGGAAACTGTTCCGTGTGTGTGTACTGCCACGTTTTGTAATCACAAGCCGGGGGAGCGTTGCGGTAGGCCCGTAACTGTCAAGTTGAAGACCTCATTCGCTCTAGGAGACTCGAAGTTTAGCCGTGAAGTCGAAACTGGCATTTGCGAAGAATGTTGGGCCAGAGTGAAGCAACATCTTCCTTGGATTTCAAACTGACCCACTACCCAGGCCCTTCCACCGTTGACAGTTCCGTGGGGGTATGTTAAAAGTTTAAGTTCTTTATTGTGTTGCGCAAACCAGTCATTCCGGGTCGAAACAACTACGAATGGTAGATGAACCCAAGGCTCCCGCAGGGGGTGGAACTCCAGCACCAGGAACTTCCCCAAAGCCTGCCCCTCCTGCCAAGCCTCCCGCCAAGCCGGCGACCGAACCTGAAGAATGGGTCAGTCCTCTAAGAGAGGCCATCGAAAAGCGTTTCCCTTCAGCGTTGAGTGACCCTCTTATTTTTCGCGACCAGCCCCGTATCACTCTGTCGACCGAATCCGTGCTTGAAGTCTGCCGCTTTCTGCGAGATGACCCCGATATTGCCTATACCTACCCGGCCGATGTGACAGCCGCTGATTATCCCACCCGGGAAAAGCGGTTCGAGGTGGTCTATCACATCTATTCTTTCGTCCGGAACGACCGTTTGCGTATAAAAGTCCTCGCGGGTGACGGGGAATCGGTTCCCTCTCTCACCGGCATCTGGGCTGGAGCCAACTGGATGGAGCGGGAAGTGTTCGACATGTTCGGCATCGTCTTCGACAATCACCCGGGTCTGAAGCGGATTCTGCTGCCCGAGGAATGGGTGGGGCATCCCTTGCGCAAAGACTACGATATTTTGAAGCAGGACCAGGCCTGGGTTCAGGCGAACCTCGGAATCAAGAGCGGCCAGTGATTGACAAGGAAACAGTTCCGCAAGCCACATTCCTCGATACCGACGAGATCGTTATCAACATGGGTCCGCAGCACCCGTCGACCCACGGGGTGTTTCGCGTCATACTGAAGCTCGACGGCGAGAAGGTCATCGGCTCGGAATGCGTCGTCGGCTATCTGCATCGCGGCGTTGAGAAAATCGCCGAAAATCGCACCTACGTGCAGTTCGCTCCCTACACGGACCGCATGGATTACGTGGCCGCGGTCTCAAACGGCCTGGGTTATTGCGAAGCGATTGAAAAGCTTCTGGGCGTCGAGGTGCCGCCGCGCGCCAAATACGTCCGGACGATTTTGACTGAGCTGCAACGCATTGCCAGCCATCTGCTCTGGCTCGGAACGCACGCGCTCGACATCGGGGCCATGACCCCTCTGTTTTATACTTTCCGCGAGCGGGAAGAGGTCCTCAAGATTTTTGAGAACTATGCGGGCGCGCGCCTCACCACCCACGCCTTCCGCATCGGCGGCCTGCAATACGAGACCTACGACGGCTTTGAAGATCAGGTGCGGAAATTCTGCGCCGATATCGACCGTAAGGTGGATGAGTACGAGCAACTGTTGACGGGGAACCGCATCTGGGTGGGGCGCACGAAGGGCATCGGCGTCCTGAAGGCGGAGGATGCCATCGCGCTGGGCGTCTCCGGACCCGTCTTGCGCGGCTCGGGCGTTCGCTGGGACATTCGCAAGGCGCAACCTTATGAAGCCTATCCTGAACTCGACTTTGACATTCCCATCGGTGAAAATGGCGACACCTTCGATCGATATATCGTGCGCATGCAGGAAATCCGCCAGTCGCGGCGGATCCTGATGCAGGCGGTGGATAAGCTTCCGACCGGGCCGATCATGGCCAGGGTTTCCAAGGTTATTAAACCTCCGACAGGAGAGGTCTACCACTCGATTGAAGCGCCCAAGGGCGAGCTGGGCTATTACGTGGTGAGCGACGGGACGACTCACCCCTACCGGGTGCGCATTCGTCCACCCTCCTTCATCAATCTCCAGGCTTTTGATCAGATGATTCGCGGCCACCTGGTGGCCGACGTGGTGGCGATTATCGGCACCATCGACATCGTATTGGGAGAAGTGGATCGTTAGTCGTTCATCGTTAATCGTTAAGCATCTGTTTTGAGGCTTCGTCGTAAGCGAACACGGCGGAGTGAAATTGAAACAAAGGAACCAGGCCGGAACCATAGAATGGTCGAAACGCTGGAACAACTTCAGGGGCAGCACCCCTACCTGTTTGCCACGGGGCAAATCGTAATCGTCTTTACGGTGCTGTCGCTGATGGTGGCCTACATGGTCTACATGGAGCGCAAGGTCGTGGCCTTCATTCAGGTGCGGCTGGGGCCGATGCGCGTGGGTCCGTGGGGCCTGCTTCAGCCGATTGCCGACGGACTGAAGCTGATTCTTAAGGAAGATATCGTTCCCAGGAAAGCGGATAAATGGGTCTTCCTGCTGGCTCCGGTCATCACCCTCGCCCCGGCCTTCATCGTTTTCTCGGTGATTCCCTTTGGCGACTCGACCATTTTTCGCATCACGGACCTGAACATCGGCGTCCTGTTTGTGCTGGCGATCGGCTCGATTGGAATCTACGGCATTATTCTGGGCGGGTGGGCATCGAACAGCAATTACCCGTTGCTCGGAGCCTTGCGCTCGACGGCACAGATGGTGAGCTATGAAGTGGCGCTGGGGATGTCCATCATCGGCGTTCTGGTAATCGCCAACTCACTCAGCCTGGTTGAAATCGTCCGCCGGCAGCAGGAGATGGAAATCTGGTACGTATTCGTGCAACCCGTCGGTTTCTTTGTCTTCCTGGTGGCAGCGGGGGCGGAGACGAACCGCGCCCCCTTCGACCTGCCGGAAGCGGAATCGGAGATCGTGGCCGGCTTCCACACCGAGTACAGCGGATTTCGCTTCGCGCTCTACTTCATGGCCGAATACACCAGCATGATCCTGGTTTCGGCGCTCTGTGTGACCTTGTTCCTGGGAGGCTGGCTGCCGCCTTTTCCGAACGTGGACTTTCTGAGCTTCCTGCATCACGTCCCGGGTGTGGTCTGGTTTCTTCTGAAGTGCTATATCTTTCTTTATTCCTTCATCTGGGTACGGGGAACCTTCCCGCGTTACCGTTACGACCAGTTGATGAAGCTGGGATGGCACTACCTGATTCCGCTGGCCATCGCCAACATCCTGGTCACCGGGCTTGTTGTGGCTCTTCAGGAGTTGGATAAGTAGGGAAGCCCTCGATCAAGAGATAAGGAACGGATAACGGGCAGATAACGAAATGGACCTTGCAACTTTCGGATTTTTCGCTCTCGCTGCGATGACGCTGTCCTCTGCCATTATGTCCATCACGCGCCGCAGCGCCGTTCACAGCGCCATCTTTCTGACCATCACGCTGCTCTCGGTC
>JAPUME010000076.1 GCA_027294185.1 Acidobacteriota bacterium
CTCAACCCAGGCCTCGAGTTTTCGGCGCAAAGCGTCGTTCATGACCGGTTCTTTGAGCGCAATCTTACGACTTCGTCGAGAATACGATTCGCCACGTCCTGCTTGCTCATTGGTTCGAGCACCCGAGGCTTTCCGTTCGGAAAGACGAAAGTGACGCGATTCGTATCGGCGTCAAACCCGGAATCGGGCCGGGTAACGTCGTTGGCCACAATCATGTCCAGCCCTTTGGAGTTGAGCTTGGCCCGGGCATTTTGAACCAGATGGTCGGTCTCGGCAGCGAACCCGACAATCAAGGGTTTCCGTCGGAGTTGCGAGGTCCGCCGATTGGAGATGCTCTTCGAGATACTTTTCAAGATGTCCGGGGTCGGCTTCAAGATGAGCTGGCGAGGAGTATCGGATTTTTTCATTTTTCGAGCGCCGGTCTTCGCCGGTCGGTAGTCCGCCACCGCCGCCGCCATTACGACCACACTGGCTTCCTTCAATCGGGCCAGAACCGCTTTCTCCATCTCCTCCGCCGAGCGTACCTGCTGCAATTCAACTCCGGAAGGCGGAGCCAGAGCCGTAGGGCCGCTGACCAGGATAACCCGGGCCGCCCTTCTCAAACCCGCTTCCGCCACAGCATAACCCATCTTCCCGGAGGAACGATTGCTCAAAAATCGCACCGGGTCGATATCCTCGCAGGTCGGACCCGCGGTCACGAGAACCGTTTCTCCCTTCAAATCCTCTCGCAGGCCAAGCGTCTCAAAAACCTGGCGGGCGATGGCGTCGGTGGAAGCAAGTCTGCCGGGCCCCGTCATGCCACAGGCGAGATACCCCTCGTCCGGTTCGACGATCCGGACGCCTCGCTTGCGGAGCAGCGCGACGTTTGAGCGCGTAGCGGCGTTATCCCACATGCCAACGTTCATCGCCGGACAAACGATGAGGGGGGCCGGTGTCGCCAGGGCCAGCGTTGTCAGAAAATCATCCCCCAGCCCGTGCGCCAGTTTGGCCATCAGGTCCGCGGTGGCGGGAGCGATGATCAGCGCCTGAATGCTCTGAGCCACCTCGATATGCTCGATGGCGCTTTCCAGGTTGGCCTGGCCCGGATGGCGTCCGAACATTTCGCTGATCACGCTATGCCCGGAAAGAGCGGCGAAGGTCAGCGGTGTCACGAATTCACAGGCGCTACGAGTCATGACGACCTGTACGTCCAGGCCGCGCTCCTGAAAGATCCGCACCAACTCCGCCGCCTTGTAGGCCGCAATGCCACCGGAGACACCCAGCGCAACTTTCATCAAACGGCCTCGTTATTCTTCCCAGCCGTCGCAAGTTTCAAGACTCACTCCACAGTCCACCCTCCACAGGGACAGAGCCAAGGGACGGCTTTCTCAGAAGATCGCTCCCGAGCCGGTGGGTCGGTTACTTGCCGGCTTTTTTCTTTCGACCTTTGCTTTGCGAATCCTCCCCCTTGCCCTTCAATTCCAGAACCTCGTAGGGGATGAGACCTGCACTTACTTCCTGTTGAGCAATGCGAGTCGGCTTCTTGGAGTTGGATTGAAGGAGGGGTTTCGCCCCCGCCTGCAGTTGCCGCGCTCGTTTTGCAGCTACCAGAATCATACGAAATTTGCTGTCCATACCCTGGGACAAATTCATCCGCAATTAACCTCCAAACGTATTCAGGATTTTTTCGGCTTTGCTTTGAACCGCACCACGGCGGGCACGGGTGGCCAGCACGATGGCGCGCAGTTGCTCAAACGCCCGATGGAGCTCGTCATTGACGACCAGATAGTCATAGTCCTTCCAGCGGGCGATCTCCTCCCCCGCCTGTTCCAAACGGCTTTGAATTACCTGGTCGGATTCCGAACCCCGGCTCAATAATCGAGTCTTCAGTTCCCCGAAAGAAGGGGGAAGGATAAAAACCGTGATTGCCTCGGGCAGTTTCTTCTTGACCTGCTCCTGGCCCTGAACGTCCACATCCAGGATCACGTCCGGTCCCGCCTTCCGAACTTCTTCCAGATGCCCGCGGGAGGTTCCGTAGAGGTTCCCGTGGACGTTGGCCCATTCCACAAACTTATCGGCGGCGATCATGCTTTCAAACTTGTCGCGTTCGACAAAAAAGTAGTCCCGGCCGTCCTGCTCAGCGGCGCGCCGAGGCCGGGTGGTGTGAGATATGGAAAAATGCAGCAGGGGAACCGATTCCAACAACAACCGGATCAGCGTACTCTTCCCTACCCCCGAAGGAGCCGAGATAACAAAGATGTTTCCGTAACCCCCGTCGGATGAAATCGCTTTCTCCATGCTTTACTCGATGTTTTGGGCCTGTTCGCGGACCTTTTCAATCTCACTCTTGATTTCGACTGCCAGCCGGGTAATCTCCAGACCGTCATCGGCCGATCCACCTGTCTTCGAGAGAATCGTATTCGCCTCCCGGTTCATCTCCTGGAGAAGGAAATCAAGTTTCTTCCCGGTTTCGCGCTTCGAGGCCAGCAGGGTCGCCGCCTGATCCAGGTGGCTCGTCAGGCGGGCCACCTCCTCACAAATGTCGCTTTGCGAGGCCAGCAGAGCCGCCTCCTGCGCCAGCCGTTGCGGCTCGATTTCGAGCTGCGTCAAGACTTTCCGAATCCGGCTTTCAATCTTTCTGTGCGCCCGTGTGGGAACCTCCGCGCTCAAAGATTCCACTTGCCGGTTGAGCTCTCGAACGCGCTCCAAACGACTTCGCATATCTTTTCCCAGGGCCGCGCCTTCGGTCTCCCGCATCTCATTGAGGTCGTTGAGAGCCTGCCCCGTCAACCCTTCCAAGGCCTCCGCGATACGGTCCAACTGTGAAGCGTCGATTTCCCCATTCGCCGATCCGATCACGCCCGGGCTCTGGATCAGCTTCGCCAGATCCGGCTCCTGAGAAAGTTTGAATTCCTTCCGCAGTTCGAGGCAAACCTTCAGGTAGGAATCGAACAGCTCCCGGTCCACGCGGAGCTGCGTTTCCCGAATCTGTTCCAGGCTTACGCCCACCTCGATGTGTCCTCGCACGCATCCTTCTTTAAGGATCTTCCGAATCCTGCCTTCGAACTTTGCCAGAGAGCGAGGAAGGCGAATCTGGAGATCAAAGTAGCGGTGGTTCGTGCTTCTCAGGCTCAGGGACAAGCGAAAGCTCTCCTCCTCCAACCGGCCTTCGCTGAAACCTGTCATGCTGCGAATCATGAAAAATCAGTCCTGAAAAAAGGTTTCACGCCCGTGAATCTGCGAATTGAAGTTCGTGCAGGCGCCGATAGGTCCCCTCGCGGCTTAAAAGGTCCTCATGAGTCCCCACGCCTGCGATGGTCCCATTTTCCAGCACAATGATGCGGTCGGCGCCGCGAATCGTGGAGAAGCGATGCGCGATCACAAAGACCGTGCGCCCGACCATCAGGTTGGCCAGGGCCTGCTGCACAAGCGCCTCCGACTCGCTGTCAAGCTCTGAGGTCGCCTCGTCAAGAATCAGAATCGGGGCATCTTTCATCAAAGCGCGGGCAATGGCAATGCGTTGTCGCTGTCCCCCGGAAAGCCGCTGGCCGTGCTCGCCCAGGACCGTTTGGTAACCTTCGGGGAGTTGCGCGATGAATTCGTGGGCCATCGCCGCTTTCGCCGCGGCGACAACCCGTTCTTTCGTAGCAGGCTGCCTGCCATAGCAAATATTGTTGAGGACGGTATCGTTAAAAAGGATCGTTTCCTGTGTCACCATGGCGATCTGCTGCCGCAACGATGCGAGCGTCATGTCACGAATGTCGGTGCCGTCAACGAGGATGCGCCCCTCGGTCACATCGTAGAATCGGGGCATCAGGTTAACCAGGGAGGTCTTCCCCACGCCACTCGAACCCACGATGGCGATCACGGTTCCGGCGCGAACCTCCAAATTGATGTCCCGGAGCAGGCGCGTCCCGTCGCCGTAGTCGAAACTTATCTTCTCGAAAACAATTCGGTCGCGAAACGGGGGAATGGCAACGGCCCCCGGGCGTTCCTTGATCTCCTCCTCCGTGTCGAGGTATTCGAATACCTTCTCAGAGGCACCGACGGCCTGATGGAAAGCGTTATTGACCCCGCTCAGGCGCTTGATCGGACTGTACATCTTGATCAGCGCGTAAAGGAAGGCAATAAATCCGCCCATCGTCTGCGTGTTTTTCAGAATCTCATTCCGAGCATAGAGCAAAAGCAGGGCCACCGTGACCGCTCCCAGAAATTCCATCAACGGAGGGCTGATGGCATGGGCGCGAATCCACCGCAGGTTTGTCCGAAACAGGCGCTGAGCCGCCGCCTGGAACTTGCCGATCTCGAAAGCCTCCATGCCGAAGGCCTTTACGATGCGGTTGCCGGTAAAAGTCTCCTGCAAGATGCTGTTCATCTCACCCATTTTGTCCTGACTGGAACGCGTGGCAATCCGAATCGTTCGCCCGATCCGCACCGACGGCACGATGACGAGCGGCAGGACCAGCAGTGAGATCAACGTGAGCTTCCAGTCCACATACAAGAGAACAGCCAGCAATCCCATCAGAGTAAATGTCTGCTTGAGGAAATCGGCCGCCACCTGCGAGACGGCATGTTGAATCTTCTCAATGTCGTTGGTGACGGCAGACATCAGCCGCCCGGTCGGATTCTTCAGGAAAAAACCGAGCGACTGGAAAGTGATCTTGGAATAAAGAGAGTTCCGAAGGTCCCGGACCACCGACTGGCCGACGTAATGAATCGAATACGTGCCGAAAAATTCGCTCAACCCCTTCCCGACTGTCACGAAGACAATAGCGATGGCAACGATGACCCAGGGGTTCTCTCCCCAGGCGGGCAACAGGTCCCGTAGGACCACCACGCGGTCGGAAAAAGGGATTTCAAAGGGCAGGGCTTCGGTCCCCTGTGCGGGTGCCAGGACCTGGTCAAATACGGGACGGATTAATAGCGCTGTAAGGGCCTCAAAAGCCCCTACAAACGCCATCAGGACCAACGCCACCAGGAAAAGCGGGACGTAAGGTCGAAGGAAGGAGAACAGACGGCGAAGCTTGCCCATGCAACCCTTCGTCCCCCCACTAACGCACCCGTGAGGGGGAAATATAACCCTGCTATGTTACGCCGAAACCTATAGGAAAGCAACAACTTATGGCAATTTCGGAGCCATGGGGGACCGTGCCTGCTTCAAGGCCCGGGCTGGACTCTCTTCAACAAGGGCCGAAGCCTCGCATACCAACAATAAGTGCCGAATAGAATTGCAGTTATAGAATCGATGGGCCGCCACAATTCCAATCCGGCCAACGTGTCGAGCCCGTCTTCTAGCGGTGAATATCCTTGTGGACCACCTTGCAGGCGAATCCCTCTTTGGAGAGCCGAGCGCTTAAATCCTCGGCGATCGTCACCGAGCGATGCCTCCCACCTGTGCATCCAATGGAGACGGTGAGATAGCTTTTCCCTTCACGAAGGTAATTCGGCAACAGATACGAAATGAATTCAAACAGGCGATTCAAAAACTGTTTGGAGCGCGGAAATGATTTTACGTATCTCCTGACTTCCGCGTCCTGCCCGGTTTTTTTCTTGAGGGTGGGCACATAGTTGGGATTCGGAAGGAAGCGTACGTCGAAGACCAAGTCCGACTCCTGCGGCACGCCGAATCGAAATCCGAAACTTTGTATGGAAATCAGCAGCGACCGCTGACGTTTGGTCTTCAGGAACTTGCCGCGCACGACCTCTCGCAGCTCGTGCACATTCAGGCGGGTGGTGTCGATCACGATATCGGCGATCCGGCGGATGGGCCGAAGCATCCTCCGCTCTTTGCGGATTCCTTCCACCAGGGACAGGTTTCCTCCCAGAGGGTGCGGACGCCGGGTTTCGCTGAAACGACGTTGCAGGGTCCCGTTCGAGGCCTCCATGAAAATGAGGGTCGGCTTCAGTTTGTTCTTCTTGAGTTGGGCATGGATAGCGGGAAAATGCTTCAGCGCTTCCCCTCCCCGAATATCCACGACCAATGCGGCACGGGAGATCGTGCCTCCCACCTGACGGCACAATTCTCCGAACTTGGGAATCAGGTCCACGGGGAGGTTATCGGCGCAGAAATAACCGATATCCTCGAGGGCCTCGGCAACCGAGCCCTTTCCAGAACCGCTCATGCCGGTAATGATGACGAGTCGCCGTTCCGGAGGTTTTTTCGCCTTCTGTTGCATGGGTTAAATACTCGATGGAAAAGCAGGCAGTTCCCCCGGAAGATTACGGCGGGAACCGTGATCTATTTATCCCGAACACAAAAGTTTTTGAATGCCGTTGTTTTTCGCCGAATCGCAAGTGGGATGCGGTCGCCCGCGCCGTCGCCCGCCGGGTGGTTCGAGAGGCTTTCTCAGGCCTTCACGCGGCGCTGGTGAGTGCTGGGGATGCGCATGTCCTCGCGGTATTTCGCGACGGTTCGGCGGGTCACACGAATCCCCGCCTCGTTGAGACGATGGGTAATCTGTTCGTCGGTCAGGGGCCGCACCGGGTCCTCGACTTCGATCATCTTTTTGACCATCCGCTTCAGGCTGACCAGCGAAAGCATACCCCCCGAGGGGCCTCGAACCGCCTCGGAAAAGAACGAGCGCAACTCCAGGACACCCTGTGGCGTATGCGCATATTTACTGGCCACGGCCCGGCTGACGGTGGACGGGTGGACTCCCACTTCCTCGGCAACTTCCTTGATCATCATCGGTTTCAGGTGGTCCATCCCCCGATCCAGAAATTCTCCCTGCCGCTGAATGATCGACTCACAAACTCGGACGATCGTCCGCTTGCGCTGCTCCAGATTCTTGATCAGTTGGATGGCGGAAGTAAAACGCTCCTTGACGTAGCTGCGCACATCGCGGCTGATCGGCCCCTTCTCGAGAATGCGTCGATAGTAGGGGCTCAAGCGGAGTTGGGGCAGGCCGTCGTCATTGACCCGAATCTGGTAGCCGTCGCTGACTTTGATGAAAAAAACATCCGGTTCAATAAGGCGCGGGTCCGTCTTGTTGTAACGCTGTCCCGGGCGCGGATCCAACTTGCGAATCAGGGCAATGTTCCTCTCCACCAGCTCCACGGACCGGTTTAGGGAACGGGCGATCTGGCGATACTGCTTATTTTCCACCTGGTGAAGATGGCTGGAGACAATCTGCTGCGCCAGTTGATTATCGGGCTCCAGGGTCTGAAGCTGGATCAAAAGAGATTCCCGTAAATCGCGCGCCGCCACTCCTAAAGGATCGAACTGTTGAACAATTCGTAACGCTTCCTCGGCCTCTTCGGGAGTGTGCGGGCCGGATGTCACAACCTCTTCCAGCGTAGCGGTAAGATAACCGTCCTCGTTAAGATTCCCGATAATGAAGGAAACCGCATCGCTTACCCCGTCGGTACAGGCGGTAAATCTCAACTGCCACTCCAGGTGATCGGTCAGGGAAGTCGGTTTGGAGAGGAAATTTTCAAAGGAAGGTTTTTCGATGACCTCAGCGGCGGGAGATTTGTAGCCGGGGTCGAGGTAGTCTTGAAAGTAAGAACCGAAATCAATCTCGTCGAAGGGATCCTTGCCGTCAGTCGCCTTCTCTTCCCCGTTCGGAGAAACGGTTTCGCCCTCTCCCTGGCGCTGGGCCTCTTCGAGAGAAGGCCCCCCTTCGGGCATCTCATCCAGGATCGGATTTTCCACCATTTCCTGGTCGATCATCTCTCGCAGCTCCAGCCGATTCAGGGCCAGTACATTGACCATCTGCACGAGGCTCGGCGTCAGAATCTGCCGTTGCGTAAGCTTTGGGACCAGACTCAGTCTGGGTCCGAAGTCAACCATAGAGCTCTTTTCCTACGGCGCTACCTCTTCGGGAGGCTCGCTCGCCTGCGATCCCCCCCGTCAGATCGCCAACTGAAAATCGTCACCGAGGTAGACTTTCTTAACCTCGGCATCATTCCCCAACTCCTCGGGAGTGCCCGCCCGCAGTATCCTGCCCTCGTTGATGATATAGGCCCGGTCGGTAACCCGCAACGTTTCCCTCACATTATGGTCCGTGACCAGGATTCCGATGCCCTCATCTTTCAACTTCGAGATCAGTCTCTGGATGTCCAAGACTGCGATCGGGTCAATCCCGGAAAAAGGCTCGTCGAGCAGGATGAAGGAAGGCGAGATGGCCAGCGCCCGGGCGATCTCCACCCTCCTCCGTTCCCCGCCGGAAAGCACATAGCCATAGCTGCGCCGGACCTGC
Organism: Acidobacteriota bacterium; assembly: GCA_027294185.1. Lineage (GTDB taxonomy): Bacteria > Acidobacteriota > Terriglobia > UBA7540 > JAPUME01 > JAPUME01. Next base: position 8,181 of record JAPUME010000076.1, read on the forward strand.
TGCAAGCCAAACTCCTCTACCAATTCTTCCAGTTGCTCGCGACGCTCATGGGCGGTCAACGACAAGGTTTCGAGCACAGCAAGGATGTTCTCCTCCACGGTAAGCTTCTTGAATATGGAGGGTTCCTGAGGAAGGTAGCTGATGCCGCTGCGTGCCCGCAGATACATCGGCAGTGTGGTGATGGAGACCTCGTTCAGCAAAACTTCGCCCGCGTCGGGACTGGTCAAGCCTACCACGATGTAGAACGTGGTGGTTTTGCCGGCCCCGTTCGGCCCCAGAAGCCCTACCAACTCTCCCCGGCAAACTTTCAGATGAACATCGTCAACAACTTTGCGGCCCTGGAAGGACTTGCTAAGACCGACTGTGGCAAGGCTTTGCATCGGCACTCATCGCACCCTGCGGTGACGAGTAATGGTGGGTGAGTTCTCACCTCCATGGACCCCGATGCTATCACCCGTAAGTGAGAAAGTCAAACGCTGGCCAGTAGTTGAGCCCCTTTGCTGGTCGTAGGCGACGGGCGGACCGCCCTCGAGAATGATTTCACCCGTCTCGGGCAGGTACGTCATTCGCTCCCCTTCAGCGCGCCTCCCGGGTTGGATCATTACAACCTGACCCTCGCCGGTGGCCTGCTCCACCTGGGCCACTTCTCCCTCCCCTTTTCTTGAAAACAACACATCCATGCGCGCCGCCTGGATGCTGGTCTGAGCCGTACGGAGGGCTACATTCCCGAGATAAGTAGCCTGTCCTTCTTCGCCGCTGTACTTGAGCGAGTCCGAGGAGATGGTAACCGGCAGCGGTCGGCCGCCAGAACCAGTTCCCGACAGGCGCTGGACATAGGAAGTGGAAACCTTTCCCTCTGCCTCCACCCGGCGCTCCCGGCGGAACACCTCGAGAACCGCGGCGGTGATGACGTCCTGCCCTCGCCAGGCACGCACACCACCTTCATAACGCACTTTCTGCGTGCGACCCCACAAAACGGCGCTGTCTGCAATCACATTAGTGGGAATCGAATCATATGGGTCTCGGTTCGATGAAAGTTTTGAAGGGTCATTATAAAAATGAGTCCCTCGCACTTCTCCCCTGGCTTCCACCTTTTCCGTCCGCTCATCCAGGGTGATCATACGGGCCGTAATCCTGCTGTTGGAATCCCACAAAACCGGCTCGCCCTGCAGGACAAATTCCTGCCTCAGCGCGGAGTAGTCCGCCCTTTCGGCGCGAGCCCGGCGTTCGCCCTCAAAATACCGAAAATGCCCCACCTGCTCCAGACGCACCAGTGTGCCGTCCGAGGGGTTAAAGAATCCGGTCAGGCGGTCGCTTTCAGAACGCTTCGCCACCGCCCCGCTTGAGGCGGTCGAGGGCCCCGGTTCCACCTCCAGCCTGGCGCGCGGGTAGGCCTCGAACCTTTCCAGTCGGCTCTGCTCGTCAAAGTGGGCAACGAATCGGTCGGCCGTAATCCGCTTTCGCTCTGCGGCGCCATCCGGGCGGGTCATTTCCAGCCGTGCATTCTCTTCGGTAACCAGCCGCTCCAGACTCCCTCCGCCGGGCCGCAGGGTAAATCGAAGTTCGGGTCCCCGTAGGAGAAATACTTCCCCCCGTGGGGGTTTAACGCCTGCCTCTGTTTCGCGACCGTCACCTTCGAGGCCCGTATCCGGCAGAATCTCCGACCTCAACTGCGCGTCCCCCGTGGCTACAATTTCCCGTACCTGGAAATCGTCTGCACTGAAGAGAGCTTTAATCTCCCGAGCTTTCAGGAAGGTTGAGCGCCCCGCTTCTTCAAGCCGAACCTCTGAACCCTGGTTCGCTTCCAGACTGGTTAACTCACGGCTATCCGGGTCAAACCACGCCGTCGCCCGCTCGGAGAGCAGGGTCAGAGTCCGAGTGGCGGTTTCTTCTCCGGCTTCGACGCCACCCTCCAACACGACTTGCCGAATGTGGCCCCGTTCATCCAGGTAAAGAATCGCCTGCTCCGCCACCAGCCGCTGATTCCCTCGGCGGCCCAGGACCGGCGGATAAAGCCGAATCAACCCGGCATCCTTGTCCAGCTCCAATCGGCTGGCCGTGAACTGGAGAGGAGGTTTGCCGCTTCCTGCGGGAGGGTCAAGAATCAAGCGAACGTCGCTTTTCACCTCCACCAATTGTTCCCGGGCCGCGTAGCGCAGCCCATTCCCTTGTCCTGTGAGCGGTCCATAACGAAAGGTTACCGCTTGCCGGCTGGAGGCCGTCGCCGAATCCTGATGGAAACGCAGTTGCGACGTTTCCACCTTCAATTGCGTCTCCTGAGAATCCCCGTCCGGAGCGCCGGAGTGGTCCAACTCGATCTCCACCGCCCCGGGAATAAAGAAGTCCCCCGAAACCGTGTCGTACTCGCATCGGGCCGTCCGAATCACGTCGCGCCGGTCCCCCTGGCGGCCGAAAATTTCCGCCACCACTTCCTCCAGCACAGTGGCGGAACCGTCGCCAAAAGCCACGGTGCGGGTGGAATGAATGGAAAAGACCACGCGTCCACCCTCGGACCGCGTAAAGCTGAAACCGGAAAGCTGCTGTTCCGCGTTTTCCGGGAGAGCCTCCGTCAAATCGGGGGGAGCTGCCGACCTCCGTCCCGCCTTCCAGAAGACCACGATGGTAACCAGCAGGCTCCCAATCAACGCGCCACCCACAACGCGCCGTAGGACTTGTAATCTCCGGGCTGATATTCTTGCTTTCATCTTCGAGCGATACCCTGGTGAGCGATCCCTTTCCCTCCTGCTCCCTGGGAGCCAATCACCCCAATCTCTTGGATGATTAGCTGCAGAGAGTAGTTGTTACGGAAGAAATTTTCCTCCAAACGAAATGTCAGGTCGACCGCCTTCCCGCGTCCAAGCTCCTTCGCTCGCTCTGCCATTCCCCAGCCTAATGCCTCGAAAATAACCCCATCCTGACCAACACTCAACTTGAGATGCTTCTTTTTCAATATTCGCGGGTCCCCCAGCACCTTCAACCCTCGGGCCGAAAATCGGGGCTGGGGATTGCCGATGCCGCACGGTTCGAGCACCTGGGTCTCCCTGTAGAGGTCCTCGGTGATATCCGAGAAGCGGATTTCAGCATCCACATCCACTGTGTGCGTTCTTTCGAAAGTATCTGCCCTGCGCGCCGCCTCCTGCGCAAGGCTCCTGCGAAAGGCCTCCAGCCGCTCTGCCGGGAGGGTCACTCCGGCGGCCTTTTCATGCCCTCCGTAGCGGACGAAAAGATCGCTCATACGATCCAGCGCGCTGACCAGAGGAAACCTCCCCACGGAGCGCCCCGAACCATGTCCGATACCGCCCTCCAGGGATATTACGAAGGTCGGTCGAGAGAACCGCTCGACAAGGCGCTGCGCTACGATTCCGATCACACCCCGGTGCCATCGGTCGCCCGCGACTACCAATGCTTCGGGCAGTGCAGTTCCCTGGGTTTCCACCTGCCGGGTTGCTTCTTCCAGGATTCTTTCCTCCGTCTGTTGACGCTGCGCGTTCAGGAAATTCAACTCTTCGGCAATCGATCGGGCCTTACCCGGTTGAGAGGTCAGAAGCAATTCCAGGGGCTTGTCGGGACCCTCCATCCGGCCTGCGGCGTTGATGCGGGGAGCCATGCGGAAGGCTACATCAGAAACGCGAACCGGTTTCTCCTCAAGGTCGGATACGCGCATCAGCTCCTGGAGACCAAGGATGGAGGTCCTTTTCAGAGCCTGCAGCCCAAAGTGGGTAATCACGCGATTTTCGCCCAGAAGCGGAGCACAGTCGGCAACCGTTCCCACCATGGCCAGGACAAGGTCGTCGTTCCAGGCTTCATCGTTCTCTTTTGCGCTCGCAAGTCCCTGGGCCAACTTGAAGGCCAGTCCGACCGCCGCCAGATTCTTCTCCGGGTAGTCGCAATCGGCTCGAAGGGGATTGAGGACGGCGAAGGCGGCAGGCAGGTGATCTCCCGGCAGGTGATGATCCACAACAATACATTCAAGGCCCAAGCTGCGCGCCTTCTCCAGGACTGCCCATTCCCGGATTCCCGTGTCGACGCTGACGATGACCCGATATCCCTTCGAGGCCGCCCATTCGATGCGTTCTTCGCGCATCCCGTACCCATCCCGTATACGATGAGGCAGGAAGCAGTCCACCTCGGCCCCCAGGCGGCGCAAGGCTCGCAGCACAACGACCGATGCCGTAATGCCGTCCACGTCATAGTCGCCGTAGACGAGAATTTTCTCCACTTTGCGAACGGCGTATTGGAGGCGTTCGACGGCTTTCCCGAGGTCCTGCATGCGGTCCGGTTCGTGCAGGTGCTCGATCTTGGGATGAAGGAAGCGCAGGGCCTCCTCAGAGTCGCCCAGGCCCCGCACCAGAAGCAGCCGAGCCAGAAGAGGTGAAACGCCGACGGCGTTGGCCAGCCGTTCGATTTCCTCATTCGGCAACGGCTTGACGACCCAGTTCATGAGCTTGGCATTCGGTAGGGAGATTTCAGCGGATTGAAACTTTGTAAGGTCGGCCCGGGAGAAGTTGTTTCTGGAATAAGAACTATGCCCGAATCCCCTCGTTGGCCACGGCAATGCTGTTGCGGCGGGTCTGCTTGGCCAGATACATGGCCTTGTCTGCAAGGAGCAGCAGCTCGTTCCGAGTCTGGCCATCCTGCGGGAAGCAGGCCAGGCCGAAGCTTGCCGTCAACTTCAAGTTCAGTCCCTCCTCGGCCAGGAACACGGTGCTGTTGAGCAGGTCCTTCAGGCGCCGCACGACAACGAAAGCCTGCTCTTTGCCGGTCTGAGGCAGGAGGATGACAAATTCATCGCCCCCGTAGCGGAAAGCATAATCGATCAGGCGGAGGTTCGACTTGATCAGATCCCCGACCAGGGACAGCAGTTTGCTTCCGGCCAGGTGACCGTGCGTATCGTTGACCATCTTGAAGCGGTCCAGGTCGATGAAAATAATCGAAAATTCGTAGCCATATCGCCGGGAACGGTAGATTTCCGCATCCAGCACGAAACGGAGATGGCGCGCGTTATAGAGGCTGGTACAGTCGTCGGTAATCGTGAGTTCGGTGATCCGCTGAACGTAGCGCGCGTTCTCCAGCGCAATGGCAGCGTAATCGGCCAGATTCCCCAGCAGGGGGAGGTCATCTTCCTTGAATTTCTCCTTGCCGACACAGTTCAACAACTCGATGACACCGAGAATCCGTCCGTGCGCACGGATGGGGACGCAAACGACCGATTGCGTCGTCATGCCGGTCACCTCATCCACGCGGGCCGCAAAGCGGGGATCACTGTTCACGTCCGCCACCAGCAGGGGTTCACCCGTCTGCGCCACGGTGCCGGCAATTCCCTCACCTATTTTCAGGCGGACATCTTTCAACTGCTGCGCGTTGGTGCCGATGGCAATTTCAAAATAAAGCTCCTTCGCATCCTCATCGACCATCAATAGCGACCAGTTGTCCGCGTGGATAAATTCGCTCAGCTTTTCCATGATGACTTGCAGGATGTTTTGCACATCCAAATTCGAGACAAGAGCCTTCCCCACCTCATGGAAAAGTGAGAGGCGCTCGACCTGGAGCCTCAGTTGCTGGTCACCCTTTGTTTTGTCCATAATCTCCCGGCCCCGACCTGCGACGAGAACCTAGTATCCGCTTAAACCTAGCACTGCCAACCCCAGGATTTCAATAGGTTTTTAGCTCAGGGGCCGATTCCCGCCACCCGTGACCCTAAAGCCACCCCTCGGGCGGGCAAATCTCCTTTCGGGGACGTATTGGGGCGTTCCCGAAATTTTACCCCTCATTCGAATGTCTAGATTGATTTGAGCCCCGTTTGGAAATATCATCATCCTACAGGGGACTCGGATTCGGCCCCTCCCATTTTAAGGACAAGGGAAGCGCACGTGGGATCATTTGGAGAAAATCTCAGACGCGAGCGGGAGATGCGCGGAGTTGACCTGCGCGAGATCGCCGATGCCACGAGAATAAATCTTCGCTTTCTGGAAGCGGTGGAAAACGAAAAATTCGGAGCGCTTCCGGGAGGAGTCTTCAACCGGGGATTCATCCGTTCCTATGCCCGTTACCTGGGATTGGACGAGGAAAAAATTCTGGGGGAGTATGAGCTGGCCAACGGCTCGGAAGTGACGCCCGAGTGGAGTTCGAC
>JAPUME010000077.1 GCA_027294185.1 Acidobacteriota bacterium
GAATCTTCCTGGGAGCGGGGATAGGAATCCTCCAGGACGCCCTGTCGCCCCACGGCTATATCGGACTGTTTGGCATGGCAAAATCAGTGGTGGGCTACCTCGCGCCCACGATTGCGGTTCGAGTCAATTTGGACCAGACGCTTCCCCGCGTCGTTCTAACGGGAGTTCTGGTGCTGCTTCATGGCATAATTCTTCTAACACTAGAGCAAACTCTCCTTGAAAATCCTAACCCGTTCGTTCCCCTCGATTTCCTCAATGGCGTAGGAGTGAACACATCGCTCGGTATTGTTATATTTCCCCTTCTCGACCGCGTGCGAAAACGGGTCTGGTAGAGGGCGGAGGTCAAAGTGGCAACCGGGCCAAAAGACCCGCTTGCCAGTTTATAAGGGCCGTGGTATGTTACGCTTAGGGGTGAAGGCCGATCCGGCCTGACGCATGCTCCGTACGGCTTATGCTACTTCAGGATCCTCGAAACCGCGGCCAACTCAATCGACGCATTTCCCTGCTTCAATACTGCATGGTGTTTTTGATGGTACTGATCGGCGCGGGGTACTGGCGCGTGCAGATCTCGAGCTACCGCCTGTACGCGCAACGGGCGGAAGACAACCGCATCCGTGACCTTCCCATCATGGCGCCCCGGGGCAGGCTTCTCGACCGTGAAGGTCGAGTGCTGGGGGGGAACACGCCCACCTTCCGGGTCATGCTTCACGGCGCCACGAACCCGCTTTCGGACCCGGAAATTGAGCGTATCTCGCAAGTTCTGGACGTCGACGCCGGAGAGCTTCAGGAGCTGAGCCGTAAAGGTGTGTCTTCCAGTATGATCCGCCCCGAAGTTTTGAAACAGTCTGCAACCCTTGAAGATATCGCCTTCATCGAGTCGCACCGTTGGGAATATCCTGAGCTTGATTTGATCCACTTTCCTCGGCGGTCTTATCCCCGGGGAAATCTTGCCGCTCACCTTCTGGGTTATGTCGGCGAGGTACCCGAGGAATTGCTGGCCAAGCCCAACACCCGTTTCCGAAGCGGGGGAGTGATGGGCCGGTCCGGTGTGGAGTCCAGCTACGATGAATTCCTGGCCGGGAAGGATGGGGTCCGACGCGCCATTGTGGACAGCCGGGGCCGGGAGTTTGATGCGGAAGACCTTGTTTTGGCCGAATCGGGCAACGATCTTCGCCTGACTCTGGATCTCGATCTGCAACGGACGGCGGAAAACATCCTGGGCGATCGTGAGGGCGCGGTGGTGGCCCTCGACCCGAGAAACGGGGAAGTGCTCGCCATGGTGAGCCGCCCCACGTTCAATCCCGACGTTTTCGCCGGTCGCATCAGTTCCGAGGAATGGCAAAGGCTCGTGAATGACCCGGGAAAGCCGCTGATGAACCGGGCGACTCAGACGCATTTGGCTCCGGGCTCCGTCTTTAAGATTGTGATTGCCGCAGCGGCCCTGGAAACCGGGATCGTAGACCCTTCCGCCCCGATCCTGTGCCGGGGCTCAGCGACGATCTACGGCCACACTTTTAACGACTGGATTCTAAGCGGCCACGGCTGGGTCAATCTGCACCGCGCAATAGTCCGGTCCTGCGATGTCTATTTTTATCGGCTCGGCGCCAAGCTGGGTATCGAGAGGATCGCCTATTTTGCCAAACATTTGGGTTTTGGCTCCCCCACCGGGATCGATCTTCCGGGTGAGGTCGGCGGGTTGATACCCTCTCCTGAATGGGTCCAGCGGAGATTCAATAGACGCTGGTATCCGGGTGAGACGATTTCTGTGGCCATCGGCCAAGGTGCGGTTGCCGTTACACCCCTACAATTGGCTTATGCAATCGGAGGCATCGCCTCGGGAGGTGTTTTCCACCGGCCGCACATCGTTTTTCGCGACCAGTTGGAGGATGCAGGCCGCGAGGCTCCTCCCCTCACTGCAAAACGATTTCCCTTAAGTGACGCCACCGTCGAAATTCTCTGCCGGGGGATGTGGGGTGTCGTGAATGAAGATGGGACCGGAGTTCGGGCGCGTATTCGCGGCCTCGATATCGGCGGCAAGACCGGCACGGCCCAGGTGGTTAGCCGCCGCACCCGGGAGGAGGCAGGTGAAGATCAATTTAAGGCAAATGCCTGGTTCGTAGGCATTTATCCCTCGCGAAATCCGGAAATCGTCGTAAGTGTCCTGATTGTGGGTGGGGAACATTCTTACGAGGCAATCCCGGTTGCGCGGGAAATCATCCGTACCTATCGGAAAAAAACGGCGCCACGGGAGGAGAGCCCTCCCGCAGCGTCGGTGGAGAAGGTAGCGGCGAAGCAGGAGGAGTCCACCGAAGGCGCCGCTACTCGCAACGAGCTTCCCTGAACCGCCGCAAAGGCGGGGCAGGAGGGAAAATTGCAGAAAAAGGTAAGCTATCGCGAATTCGACTGGTGGCTGGTTGCCCTGGTCCTGCTGATTTCGGCCCTGGGCATTTTGGAAATCTACAGCGTCACGGCTGAGACGGAGTTGGCTGCCCAGTCCAAGAAGCAGTTCTACTGGGTTTTGATTGGCTTGGTGGCCATGTTTGCAATCAGCCGGCTGGACTACCACATGATTCTGGGACATGTGCCCTGGATTTACCTGGGGTCGGTGGTGGTTCTGGTGGCGCTGCTGGTGGCCGGAGAGCCGGTCGGCGGGGCCCGAAGGTGGATCCATTGGGGCGGATTGAATTTCCAGGTGTCTGAAATGGTAAAACTGGTTATAATCATGGCGTTGGCAAGGTATTTCGCGGGAATTGACCGCAAGTACCTTGGCTGGAAGGATTTATTTGTAATCGGAGCCCTGGTCAGTGTGCCCTTGTTGTTGGTGGCTCTCCAGCCGGATTTAGGGACCGCATTGACCTTTGTAGTAATTGCTCTGGCGGGCGTCGCGGTAGCCGGTATTCGGATACGGCAGGTTGTATTGCTGGTTCTGGCCGGAGCCCTGTTGATGCCGGTGGGTTTGTCGTTTCTCAAGCCTTATCAGCAAGAACGGCTTAAAACCTTCCTTCAGCCGGACGCGGATATTCAAGGTTCCGGGTATCAGATCAACCAGTCCAAGATTGCCATCGGCTCCGGGGGTTTCTGGGGTAAGGGATTGCGCCAGGGAACCCAGAATCGCTTGGGTTTCATTCCGGGAGCCCATACGGATTTTATCTTCGCCGCATTTGCCGAAGAGCAGGGTTTTGCGGGCACGGTCTTCGTGCTGCTGCTGTACTTGCTATTGTTGATGCGCCTGGTAGATGGCGCCCAGTCGGCGGTTGACCGAGCCGGGAGTTTCCTGATTACGGGTTTCGCGGCAGTGCTTTTCTTTCAGATCGCGATCAGCACCGCCATGATCATCGGTTTAGCGCCCGTAACGGGGATTCCATTACCCCTGATGACTTATGGGGGTTCATCGGTTCTGTTCACGTTTATGGGTTTCGGGTTGGCGCTTAGCGTCCGCATGAGACGTTTTGTCAATTGATCCGGCAAGTAAACTTACAGCCGCCGAAATGCTTACTGTTAAAACCGCCTGAGGTTCCGGGCTTGCTCATTTCAGGAGTGGGCCTGAATCGCAAGGCGCGAATCCCGAAACTGATTTGGGCGGGATTGGATCGGCCAGAGAGTGGTGGGTGGAGTCCGATGGGAAGAAAGAATCTCAAGGCATTCCACCTCAAACTATTTAGGAATGTCTGAGCCTGGACAGGCTCAGCGAGGGAAAGGATGAGTCGATCTCCCGACTGAGAGGGATAGATCCTCTGCCTTGTTCCCTAAAGGAGTTTCCATGACAAAAGAATTGTACGTGTCCTCGTCTCCTCATGAGACGAAGGTCGCCGTATTGGAAGACGACCAGTTGGTCGAAGTCTGGTTTGAGCGCGATGTCGACGTCGGAATTGTTGGGGCCATCTACAAAGGACGAGTGAGCCGGGTCCTGCCCGGAATGCAGTCTGCCTTCGTAGATGTCGGTCTGGAACGGGACGCTTTTCTTTACGTTTCCGACTTTTATGAGGAGTCGGAAGAGTACGAACGGTTGGGCTCGAACGGCGAGGCCGGCAAGCGAGAGGCCAAAGGACGTTCGAAAGAAGCCCCGCCGGAGGCCCCTGAGCCCGAATCGGCCGTTGCAGTCGCCGATGCTCCCGAGCCTCCCTCGCCGGAGCCGCCCGCGGATGCGCAAGCTTCCCCCGAAAATGTCACTTCTGCTGCCGAGCCCAGCCCTTCTGCTGCGAAGCCCAGCCCTTCCGTCGCTCCCGCGCGAGACGAGCAAGAGGGTGGGATTCGTCGGCGCGGGCGACCTTCCCGCCGCCGCCGTATCGACACCCGTCGAGGTAGCAGCGGATTTCGAAAAGAGGAAAAGACTGAAAGGCCGGAAAAGGTTGGGGATAAGGATTTCCAACTGCTGCCGGGTGAAACCCTGGCGCTCCACCACGACGAGCCCCGTGCGGATTCGCAACAGGAGCCCGAAAATGGTTCCCCTACCTCCATAGCCGAGAGCGACAGCGCCTCCCTCACCAAGGGAATTCTCGATGCTGGTTCCCCCGCTGAGGAACCGCTGGGTGAAAACCTGCCCACCCTGAATAGTGATAAAAAGGATTCGGCGGAGTCCCTGGTGCCGGAGGGCTATCTCACCGGTTCCGAGCCGGAGAGTCCACTGGAGGGTCAATTACCCGAATCCTGGTTCACGCGACAGGATTCCGAGCCGGGAGCCTCCGATACGGAACAGGAATCGAAAATCAGCGCCGGGACCGCTTCTGAGTCCGAGAGTGACAGCGGACGGATCTCCTCTGATGAGCCGGCTCAGGTTGCCGAAGATTCAACTTCCACTGCCGGCGATGATGCATCAGGGGATCAACCTCCCCGGGCAAAGAAGCGGAAGAGGAAGTACACCCTGCGAGATTCCGATGGGCAGGCCCGATTTTCCGCGACGCCGAGCGGGGGAGGCACTCGAAAGCCGCGACGGACTGGGCCGCGCCGGCCCGTTCGTCGTTCGCGCAGCCAATCTTCCTCATCGCCGCAGGTGCAGATTGCCAACGTTCTGAAGGAAGGTCAGGAAATCCTGGTTCAGATCGCCCGCGAACCTCTGGGGACCAAAGGGGCTCGGATTACCTCTCATATCGCACTGCCGGGCCGCTACCTGGTTTACATGCCCACCGTGGCCCACATTGGCGTCTCGCGAAAGATTTCCTCCGAGGAGCAGAGACTCCGCCTGAGGAACACGATTCTGGAACACAAGGGATCGCTCACGGGCGGCTTTATCGCCCGGACGGCCGCCGAAGGCCGGTCCGAGGAAGACATTAAAGCGGACATTAACTTTCTCACCAAGCTCTGGAACGAGCTGCGCGCCCGCGCCGACGCCGCCAAAGCTCCCGCCCTGATTCATCGTGACGCGGGATTGGTTGAGCGGGTTCTGCGCGATATTTTTTCACCCGAGTTCAAGCGGATTCGCGTTGACAGCGAAGCAGAGTTCGAAGGAGCCGTCGACTTCGTCAACCGCAGCCAGCCATCTCTGGTCGGGCGGGTCAAGCTCTACGACAGAGAGACACCCATTTTTGAGGAGTTCGGAATCCAATCAGAGATCGAGAAGGCGCTGAAGCCGAAGATCTGGCTGAAGTCCGGCGGCTACATCGTCATCAACGAGACCGAAGCCCTGGTTGCGATTGACGTGAATACCGGCAAATTTGTCGGCAGGACGAATCGCCTGGAAGACACCATTCTGCGGACGAATGTCGACGCCACCAAGGAGATCGTGCGGCAGATGCGCCTGCGCGACCCGGGAGGCATCATCGTCATCGACTTTATCGACATGGATGAGAGGCGCAGCCGCACCAAGGTGCTGCAGGCGCTTGAGGATGCGCTGAAAGTTGACCGAGCTCCCTCCAAGGCTCTCTCTTTTAACGATTTCGGTCTGGTCGCTATTACCCGCAAGCGTGTTCGCCAGTCACTGGGCCGCACGCTTTGCCATCCCTGCATCTATTGTGAGGGTTCGGGTTGGATCAAATCCGTAAACACCGTGTGCCACGAGATCCTTGCGGAAGTGCGAAAAATGGCCGCCTCGATGGACGGGTCGACCCTAACCTTGCGGGTTCACCCCGACGTGGCCAAGGGGCTGAAATCGAGCGACGGCTCCCTGCTCTCGGAGATGGAAGCGCTTACGCAGAAGGATGTGATCGTCAAATCCGATGCGTCGGTGCACCAGGAGCGGTTTGAAATCTTCTAGCGCGGTTGTTTGATAGATGGGTTGTGGGATAAACAGCCTGTCGATTAGACGGCCTCACGGATAGCCGGCAAGTGTTGGTTTTTCCAGTATGTCCTGGGGAAATCTTGCATCCTGCTCTACCGTCCCCAGAGGTTGTGCTGCTTGGAATTGCCCTCTGAGAAATGGTGTGCCCTCTTCCGGAGTCGCTTTGCAAGCAGGCAGGAGGGAGAGTAAACTGGATGGTGGAGGGAGAAGTAGCCTCCAAACTTAATTCATGGTCTCATCGGTCGGCCTGCAAAAGCCTCCCCGCCCCGCCCCCTGGCAGACACCCGAGATTTTTAGATGGCCGATTGAAACTTTGAAAGGAAGCAGAACGTCTTACTGAATGGATAGGTTCCATTGACCTTAAATGTGAAAAAAATCATACTTCTCGCCGCAGGAGGCGTCTTGGTCGTGGCTGCCGTTGGAGGCGGCATATGGCGCTCCCGCCGCAACCGCGTCGTGGTCCAGACCGAGAAGGCCCAACTCCAGGATTTGAAGTCCGTTGTCACGGCCTCGGGCGAGATCAAGCCGAAAAACTACGCCAACGTCAATGCCGACTCTCTGGGAAAGGTTACCGAGATTCTGGTGGAAGAAGGCGACACGGTAAAACAGGGTCAGGTGATTTTGCGTTTGGAATCCATCCAGCCGGCGGCCGAGGTGGACGCCCAGAAGGCCTTCCTGAGAACCGTTCAGGCGGAGGCCAGGGGAGCGCAGGCGTCCCGCAGGGCGGCCGAGGCCTTCGTCGAGAGCGCCCGGGCCGATCTGGTCCAGTCGGAGGCGAACCGGAACCGCTATCGCGTGGAGTTCGAGCGTGCCGCGCAGCTATTGGAGGAAGATCTGATCTCCCGATCTCTCTACGACCAGAGACGCGCTGACTTCGAAGTGGCACAGGCGGTGATCGAGTCCGGGAAGGCCCGCATCAGCCAGGCCGAGGCCGAGCTGCTGCAGAGATCCTCGGCTCGGGACATGGTCCTGGCCCGCGTGGCACAGGCACGAGCCACCCTGGCTCGCATTTCCGACATTTTGCGGAAGAGGACCTACACTTCTCCCATTGACGGCGTGGTGACGGACCTTCCGGTGAACGTCGGCGAAAACGTCGTCATGGGAATTCAGAATTCCCCCGGAAGCCGTCTGTTTTCCGTGGCGGATCTGTCGGTCATCACGGCCGAGGTAAGAGTGGATGAAACCGACATTGTGAACGTCCGACTCTCTCAGCCGGTCGAAATTACTATCGACGCGCTTCCGGACCAGACCTTCTCGGGTGAAGTAACCGAAGTCGGTCAGAGCGCCATCAACCGGGCCACAGGCCAGGCGACCACTGCCAATCAGATCAGTGAAGAGGCCAAGGATTTCAGAGTTGAAATCACCCTGGATAATCCGCCGCCCAATCTGCGTCCGGGACTCTCCTCGACGGCCAAGGTCACCACCGCCACGCGCGACGGCGTGCTGACCATACCCATTCAGGCGGTCACGATTCGCGAGCAAAGGGAACTGCAGCCGGAGGAAGGAGATTCCCAGGGCAAGACTTTCGCCGCCTCCGGGGAGTTGACCCGGGAGCAGTTGAGAGAAGAGATTCAGGGGGTTTTCGTTGTGCGGGACGGGATCGCCACCTTCGTCCCCGTCAAGACCGGCATCATGGGAACGACCGAAGTGGAAGTAACCGAGGGCCTGGAAGACGGCGAAGAGGTTATCAGCGGGAGTTACAAGGCGCTCCGGACCCTCAAGAACGGCGCCAAGATCCGTGTCGAGAATAAGGCCGACGCCCTGCCCGAAAACGAATAGGTAGAAAGAAAAGAGAAGGATTTCGTCGGAAATCGCCATGTCGAACCAGAATGGCACACTCATACGGACTGAGGGATTGTGGAAGTCCTACGAAATCGGGGCGGAGGAGATTCACGCCCTCCGGGGCGTTTCACTCGAGATTCAGAGAAACGAATACGTGGCCATCATGGGGCCTTCGGGCTCAGGCAAATCAACCTTGATGAATTTGATCGGCTGCCTCGATACGCCCAGCCGCGGCGAGTACTGGCTGAACGGGCAGTCGGTCAGCGAATTGAGCGACGACGAGTTGGCCCATATTCGCAACAAGGAAATTGGATTTGTCTTTCAGACCTTTAACCTCCTGGCGCGGGCCACGGCGCTGCAAAATGTGGAACTGCCTCTGATTTACAGCGGGACCTCCCCCGCCCGCCGCTTGGAGATGGCCCAGGAAGCCCTGGCTCGCGTCGATTTGGCCGACCGGATCGACCATCGACCCAATCAACTCTCCGGCGGCCAGCATCAGCGAGTGGCGATCGCGCGCGCCCTGGTCAACCGGCCTTCGATCATCCTGGCTGATGAGCCTACGGGCAACCTGGACTCGACGACCGGCAGTGAAATCCTGGCGCTTTTCGACCGCCTCTACCAGGAAGGGAACACTCTTATCCTGGTGACGCACGACCAGAGTGTCGCCGGACACGCCCACCGCATCCTTACCCTTGAAGACGGCGCCATTCGGCGCGACGAACGGATCAAGTAAAGATCGCTCGGGGCTGGTCTTCCCGGCCGAACCGCCGCAGGGTTGGACGGGAACCCCACTTTTCGTCACGGCGTTACATTTCTAAAGCGCAGTTTTTTCTGAGGTTCCCGGAAAGCCGTTACCCTGGGTGCGGCGAAGGCACACCGGGCCTCTCCCCTCGAATTTATGAAGCGATCGTCGATCTCCCTGCTTGCCATACTGGTGCTGGTCAACGTAATGAACTACGTGGACCGCCAGATCATTTTCCCTCTTTATCCAATCCTGGGAGAGGAGTTCCAACTTAGCGATTTTCAACTGGGACTGCTGGGAACGGTTTTAATGGTGGTGCATGCCGGGGCCTCGCTGCCTTTTGGCTGGCTGGCGGACCGGTGGAGCCGCAAGAAGATTATCAGCTTCGCGGTTCTGTTTTGGAGCGGGGCGACGATGCTCACCGGTCTTGCCCATTCCTTTCGTACGCTGCTGCTGGCGCGGTCGCTCGTGGGAGTGGGCGAGAGCGCCTACGCGCCCGCCGGAACGGC
Source organism: Acidobacteriota bacterium (assembly GCA_027294185.1). GTDB lineage: Bacteria > Acidobacteriota > Terriglobia > UBA7540 > JAPUME01 > JAPUME01. Next base: position 9,248 of record JAPUME010000077.1, read on the forward strand.
GATGATCTCCGACGCCTTTCCCTCCTCCCTGCGGGCGCGCGTCCAGAGCATCTTCACGCTGGGGATGTTTGCCGGTGGAATTGCCGGCATGATGTTGAGCGGCGTGCTCGCGGAATCGTTCGGGTGGCGTTCGGCATTTTTCATCGTCGCCGCTCCGGGGGCCCTGTTGGCCCTGGGTTGCTTGAAACTCCCCGAGCCGGAACGCACTCAAAGGGTCCGCTCCGGCAACGTCTGGGGAATGCTCAAGTCTCCCGCTTATGTATTCACTCTTATTTCCAGCGCCATGATTGCCTTTTCCGCTTCCGCCTACGTGGCCTGGACGCCTACGCTCGCGGTGCGCTACCACGGCTTCAGCATCACCCGCGCGGGGATTGCCCTGGGGCTGACAACTCTTGTAGGAGGGTTGTGCGGCGTGTTCTTCGGAGGCTGGCTGGCCGACAAGCTGAACAACAAGTTTTCCGGGGGCCGGGCCCTGGCCATTGCTGTGGGATTTCTGTTTTCCTCCCCCTTCTCGCTCTGGGCCGTCCTGACCGGGTCTCAATTTCACCTGCAGATTTCGCTGGTGATGGCAACCTTCTTCCTCACCTGGTACCACGGCCCGGCCACAGCGGTCATCCATGACCTGGCTCCCTTGCGGATAAGGAGCGCGGCCTTCGGCCTCTACATGCTCTTTATCCATCTGCTGGGTACCGCGACCGCTCCTCCGTTGATCGGCCTGCTGGCGGACGCGGTGGGACTCCGCACAGCCATGCTCATACCGGTGGCGGTTACGTTTCTTTCAGGGATTGGTTTCCTGGGGGTCAGTTTCCTGATGCGCAATAGAGAGCCGGAGTCGGAAG
>JAPUME010000078.1 GCA_027294185.1 Acidobacteriota bacterium
TCGCCGTAGCCTTCCTCGTGCCTTTTACACAGCCGCCGGACTTTATGGGAGTCGATCCCGATTCGAGCGACGCCCCGGTCGAGGTGGTCATTTCGCGCGCGGAGAAACCCTACAAGGAAGGTTTGTTACTTGAGGAAGCCCTGGATGCAAGTGTTCGCCTGACGCCGTTGGTGGTTGTGGAGGTTCAACCGAATCAGGGGAAGATTGTAAACGTAAAGGTCCCGCTTCCGCAGAATAACTGGGGACCGAAAGTGGTCATGCCGCTCCTCTAAAGCTGCGAAATCTTTCTTGAGAACCACGGGAGGCGCATACATGAAGAGGGCGGGTGGGTGCCCCATCCTTGCGGAGCAAGGGTGGGGGAATAATTGTTTTCACTCCTACGTTCGGGACTAGATTTACTCCGTGCCAAGGCGTCTCCATCGTCATCACAATCTGAACCATCTTCATTTCATCACTTGCAGTTGTTACCACGGGCGTAGCATACATGCCGGCGGTTTCTGGCGGCATGTGTGCGAACAGAGCAAATCAACGCATCCATGGCAAATGAAACCATATACTCGCCACCCCGGTCCAAAGAATCAAAGGTAGCGCGGAACCCGCCCGTCGGGTTCCGCGTTTCTATGTGCACTACACAAGAAAGCCGCAGAACCACAAACCGGGTTCTGCGCTACCTATTTCCCCTTCGCTTCCCTCCAGCCATGATCTTTTCAATCTCATCCGGGTCACGCGGCAGGCGGCGAGTCATCACTTCGTTGCCGTCCTCGGTAATCAGAATCATGTCCTCGATTCGGACACCCAATCCTTCGTCGGGAATATAGACGCCCGGCTCGATGGTGATGACCATTCCCGGTTGAAGGGTCGCGCTTCGTTCTGAGGGGTCGTGGACGGCCAATCCGACATGGTGGCCGATCCCGTGGATGAAGTATTTTCCCAGCGGCTCTCCTACCCGCTTTTTCCCTTCCTCATTCAGGTATTCAAGGGCGATGCGGTGGAGACTGTTCGGGCCGCTGCGTCGGAGTGAGGCTCCCGGACGGGCGGCGGCAATGGCTGCGCGCTGCGCTCCGAGAACGATTTCGTAAATTTCCCTCTGCCGCTTTGTGAAGCGGCCGCTCACGGGAAGTGTCCGGGTGATGTCGGTCGCATAGCCCGAATATTCACCGCCCACGTCGAGCACCAGCATGTCGCCTGCCTCCATGCGCCGACGGTTTTTATCGTAATGGAGGACGGTCGAGTTGAAACCGGAACCGACGATGGGAGGGTAGGCCGACCGCTCGCAGCCTCTCCGCTCATACTCGTACTTCATCAGGGCTGCGATCTCGTATTCGTAAACCCCGGGCCGAACCGCCTGCATGGCGGCAAAGTGAGCTTCGATGGTTGCCTCGGTCGATTTACGAATCAGGTCGATTTCACCCGCTGATTTGACCGACCGGAGCTTGGCAATTTCAGGAGCTACGTTCTCGATCGAGGCGAACGGCGCCAACTGCCGCAGGCGGCTGAGGAATGACGAGTTGCCTCCTCCCTCCCCTCCCGAGGTGAGTGTATAGATCTTGTTCCACCGTTTCAGGGCTTCCCCCATTTGCGCCGGGAGGTGCCCGGGAGGCATGACTTCTGCAAATCCGGTCACCTCTGAAATGCCGGGGTCCCCGGCCCCGATTTTAGGACCTGTCCAGCGTTCTTCGGCAGGGTCGCGCAAGGGAAGAAAGAAAATCTCCCGTCCCGTGCCGCCTTCCGACGAAGACGGAACCAGCAGCAGCGCCACGTTCGGTTCTTCCGAACCGGTCAGATAGTAGAAGTCGTTCGTCTGCCGAAACGGCAAATAGTCGATATCCTCGGGCGGAGTCTGACCGAATAGGACCACGATGCCATCCCTCACCGATTCCATCAACTCGGCGCGGCGGCGCTTGAAAACCTCGAGCGGTTCCCTCTCGAAGGCCGAAAGCAGAACACCCCCGGCCAGGGTCGCCAGCGCCAGCCACAGGGCCGGCAGACCGAAGCGCCGTCGAGACGGGGCCCGAGTGGAGTGCTGCGGATGAGATGTCCCAGGTTTCTCTGATCTTAAATCCATCGTATGTGTGCCTCTGATTGTGAGTCCGGTAAACTTTCAGTTTCGACTACCTCTTGCCCATCAAAAGGCTCGATTCTACCACATCGGATGTTGAAGAATCCTGCGGCGGGTGTGTTGAAAAACGCGAAGTCAGCGCTCGCGGAAAATCGCTACTCCACCGGCAAACCGCGAGCGTAAACCTGCCGCACGGAAAGCTGCTGATCGAGAATGACGAGATCCGCATCGGCGCCGGGCTTGAGGCACCCTTTTCTCTCGGAGATACCCATCAACTGTGCGGTGTTCAGCGTGCCCATCTGAATCGCCTCTTCGAGGGGCAAACCCACAAAGTCGCGCATATTGCGCACCGCACGGGCGATGGTCAGAATGCTTCCGGCCAGCGTGCCGTTATGCCGGCAGACGCCGTCTTTGACTTCGATGGTCAGGCCGCCCACGCGATAGGTCCCCTCCGGCGCCCCGACGGCCGACAAGCCGTCCGAGATCAGAACGATACCGTCGGCTCCCTTGCAGCGATAGAGAAGTTGAATGGCTTGAGGATCGACGTGCACGCCGTCGGCAATCAACTCCGCCTTGATCGTCGGGTCGTTCAGCACCTTGCCGATTACGCCCGGATCACGATGGGTAAAGGGCCGCATGGCATTGAACATATGGGTCGCCTGCCGTACGCCGAGCTCGACTGCCTGCTCGGCCTGCTCGAAGGTCGAATCGGTATGCCCCATGGAAGGCTGGACACCGGTGCCGATCATTTCCCGTATCAGGTCCGGCGCATGTTTCAGTTCCGGCGCAACGGTCATGATGCGCAGCTTTCCTCGTGCCGCCTCGGCGAACTGACGATAGGCGGCGAGGGTCGGCTCGACGATGTGCGCGGCGGGATGCACGCCTCGCCGCTTCACGCTGATGTAGGGCCCCTCCATGTGGATGCCCAGCGGGTGGGACATGGCCGCCGGACGCTTCTCCGCCTCTTCGAGGTAACCGGCAAGAAACTCGACGGCACGGCGAATATCGAGCGTCGGCGCGGTGAGAGTCGTCGGGTAATAGGAAGTCGTTCCCAACCGTGCGAGCGTCCGGCAAACGGCGTCGAGCGACTCGCGCGAGGTCTCCATGACGTCGTGCCCGCCCGCACCGTGGTTGTGCGTATCGATGAAGCCGGGCGTAATCATGAACCCGTCCTCCAACTGCACCACGCGGGCGTTCGTGGGAATTTCAATCTCATCCCTTGTTCCGACGGCGCGAATGCGGTCGTCTTCGGTGAGGAGGACGCCGTTCGAAATCGGTCGAGGGGTATAAATGGTGGGAGCCAGAAAAGCGGTTTGTGCCATATTCTTCGGTTTTCTCAAGGGCCCGGCAGAGGTGGGGCAGTGGAACGGAATTGCGCGCGGGTCATCGCAGGGTAGCGCGCATTTCCTCAGCCAGCTTCGAATACTCATCCCCCTTTTGAGGGTCCTCTTTCCGATGGTAAAGCCGTGAAAGCCCCTCCAGGGCCAGAACCTGCCCTTCCGGGTCGGAGTGATCCCGGGCAATCGCCAGGGCCTGTTCGAACTGATCCTGGGCTCCCGCGTAATCTCTCTGCAGCGCAAAAATTTCCCCCAGACCGCTCAAGAGCCGTCCCACTCCCGATTGATCCCCCAGGGCTCGCTTCACCACGAGGGCCCTTCGATAATCTCGCTCGGAACTGGGGAGGTCACCCCGCTCCATATAGACTCCTCCCAGGTTGGTCAGGACGGTACCCTCCCCGCGAGGGTCTCCGATCTCACGGGCGATGGACAGCGCCTGAATCAGGTGCTCTTCCGCCAGGGT
>JAPUME010000079.1 GCA_027294185.1 Acidobacteriota bacterium
TATGGATCGGCCAGCAGTTGTCGGGCATTCAGGCCCTGCCGCTGTGGATGATTATCCTGACGCTGTGCCTGGGTATCACGTTCCTGACCGAGTTCACTTCCAACACCGCGACCGCGACCATGATCCTGCCGGTGATCGCCGGTGCCGCCCTTATGATGGACACGCATCCGCTGCTGCTGATGGTGCCGGTGACCATCTCCGCGTCGTTCGCCTTCATGATGCCGGTGGCGACGCCGCCCAACGCCATCGTGTTCGGCAGTGGCTGGGTGACCGTGCCGCAGATGTCGCGTGCCGGATTCTTCCTCAATTTCATCGGCGCCGCCCTCGTCACCGCCGCTATCCTCCTCCTGGTTCCTCTACTCATTTAGGAAAATTGAACCACAGATGAAACAGATAAACACCGATAGATCCCCCCTTATCCGAAGGGGGGCAAGTTTGTCATTCTGAGTGGAACGTAGTGGAGCGAAGAATCTGTGTTTTATTTTATGCTCCCCCTTCACAAAGGGGGCTGGAGGATTTCCAGCGTGACGCTGGACTCAATATATCCTCTCCCCTTGGGAGGAGAGGGGAGGGTGAGGGGGATTTGTCACCCTCTGTCCTTCACAGGCTCAGGGTGACAAAACTAATTCACCACATAGGTCATAGAGAAATTTGCCCCGGGCCTTGCCCGGTCAGTTCCGGGTCTTGCCCGGCCAGCGCAGGACCGGTTTTCGGGCGGCGCGGGCTTCGTCGGGGCGGGAGACTTTCGGCAGGTACGGCGCGTCGTGAAAGTTCTCCGGATTCTTTTCGGCTTCCTTCGCGATCGCCTTCATGGCTTCGATGAACTGGTCGAGGGTTTCTTTCGATTCGGATTCGGTCGGCTCCACCATCAACGCGCCTTTCACGATCAATGGGAAGTAAACGGTCGGCGGATGAAACCCGTGATCGATCAGCATCTTGGCGATGTCGAGGGTTTTGACGCCGTGCTTGAGCTGTTGCTTATCGTTAAACACGCATTCGTGCAGGCTGGGTCCGGGGTAGGGCAGGTGGTAATCGTCTTTTAACTTCGCCTTGATATAGTTGGCACTCAGCACCGCCGACTCGCAGGCTTCGCGGATGCCGTCGGGTCCCAGGGTGCGGATAAACGTATAAGCCCGTAACAGTACGCCGAAGTTACCGTAAAAGGTTCTGACTTTGCCGATACTTTCCGGCTGGTCGTAGTTGCAATGGTATTGGCCGTCCTTGTGTTCGATGTGCGGCACCGGCAGAAACGGCTCGAGGAAATCCTTGACGCCAACCGGACCCGCTCCCGGTCCGCCGCCGCCGTGCGGGGTCGAAAAGGTTTTGTGCAGATTGAAATGCAGGACGTCGACCCCCGTAGCGCCCACCTTGCACATTCCCATGAGGGCGTTGAGGTTCGCGCCGTCGCAATACACCAGGCCGCCCCTGGAATGCACGGTTTCGGTGATCTCCAGAATATTTTTTTCGAACATGCCGAGAGTGTTGGGATTGGTCAGCATAATGGCGGCGGTGTCTTCATCCATCAACTCCTTGAGCTTGTCCAGGGCGATCAGGCCTTCCGCGTCCGACGGAATCTGAACCACCTCGTACCCGCACAGAGCGGAGCTGGCGGGGTTGGTGCCGTGGGCGGAGTCCGGCATCAGCACCTTGCGGCGTTGCTCCCCGCGCGATTCAAGCCAGGCCTTGATGACCAGCATGCCGGTCATCTCGCCGTGCGCTCCGGCGGCGGGTTGCAGGCTGACCGCGTCCATGCCGCTGATCTCTTTTAAATATTCCTGAAGCTCGAACAGCAGTTGCAGGCTGCCCTGCGACAGGGCTTCCGGGGTGTACGGGTGATGCAGGGCGAACCCCGGCAGGCGCGCCATGTCCTCGTTGAGTCTCGGGTTGTACTTCATGGTGCAGGAGCCCAGCGGGTAGAAGTTGCCGTCGATGCTGAAATTCCATTGCGAGAGGCGCGTGAAGTGGCGGACCACGTCCAGCTCGGTCAACTCCGGCAAGTGGTCGATGGCGCCGCGGATTTCATCCGGCGGCAGAAGGGTTTCGGTTTCCACCTCGGGAATCGGGCTGGACGGCAGGGAATAGGCCGTGCGGCCGGGCGACCCCAGGTCGAACAGCACCGGTTCGTCGAAGATCAAGCCTTTAACGCCGGGGCGGGGAGCGGGTGTGTGTGTCATGGGAAAGAGCCCTTGATAAATAAGAACCAATTAATAACCGATGGCACTAATCTGCCACCGGTTCGGCCTCATCGGCCAGCATCACCGGGACCCCGTCCCGAATCGGGTATTTAACTTTGCAGGCTTCGCAGACCAGCCCGTCCTCTTCCGGGGTCAGGGTGAGGTCCCCCTGGCATTGCGGGCAGGCCAGAATGTCCAGCAGTTCTTTATCCAGACTCATGGGTGCTCCTTTATTTACGAGACCTTTGCATAAGTAATAAATTTTGCAACGCGACTAATTTTCCCCTCCTTACCAAGGAGGGGGCTCAGGGGAGGTTTTGATGCCCTTTACCATGTTTTCAGGTGTTTTTCTTAATCCGCCCAAACCCCATCCCACCTGTATCCTCCCCTCTGTAAGGGGAGGAATATTTTCGGTCCTCCGTTATGTAAAAGTTTCCATAAATTATTA
>JAPUME010000008.1 GCA_027294185.1 Acidobacteriota bacterium
GTGCAGGCGAACAGCGGCGTGAACGTGAGCGGTGCGCGCGAGGCGTCGAACAATTTCCTCCTCGACGGGGTGGACAACAACGACCTGTTTATCAACCGGATGGTGGTCAATCCCTCGGTGGATGCCATCCGCGAGTTCAGAATCCATTCGGCGAACTACGACGCCGAGTACGGCCGAAGCGGCGGCGCTCAGGTCAACGTGGTCACGAAATCCGGCACCAACCGTTTCCACGGTTCCCTTTATGAATTCCTCCGCAACTCGCGCCTCGATGCACGCAACTTTTTCGACCCGGTGGATGAGAAAATCCCTCAATTCCAGCGCAACCAGTTCGGCGGCACGCTGGGCGGTCCGCTGGTGAAGGCTCGGACCTTTTTCTTTTTTAACTTTGAAGGCGTGCGCACGCGCCGGGCGGAGAGCCGTCTGGCCAACGTACCCACCCTGTTGGAGAAAGGCGGCGACTTTTCCGAGTCCGGCGTCACCATTCTCGACCCCTTTACGGGGCTTCCCTTCTCCGGCAATCGGATACCCGAGGACCGGATTCACCCGGTCGGCCGCAATCTGGCCGCGCTCTACCCCGACCCGAACCGCAGTGTGGCGGGAGGGAATTTCCTGGCCTCACCGGTGGGCAGGGAGCGCAGCACTCAGTTCAACCTTCGCCTGGATCATGAGTTCAGCTCCAGGAACCATTTCTTTTCCCGGTACAGCGCAATCGACGGTTTTGATTTCGATCCCTTCGCACCAAAAGGCGTGAACGTGCCGGGCTTTGGGATTAACACCCTGGATCAGGGTCAGAATCTGGTGATCGGTGACACGCACGTGATCGGCCCCGGGGTGCTGAACGATTTCCGTTTCGGCTTCAACCGTCTGCGGCGCGAGGTGTTTCCCCAGAATCAGGGCCGGGATGTTCTGGGGAGTCTCGGAATCACAGGGCTCGAGGTGCCGCCGCGCGATCAGGGGTTCCCGTCATTGGTTCTGGCGGGCTACGAACAACTCGGGGACGACCCGAATCTTCCTTTGGCCCGAACGACCGGCACCTATCATTTTACCGAGAGCATGAGTCTTCACCAGGGGGCGCATTTTCTGAAAGCCGGGGTGGAAGTCCGCCACTACCGGCAGGACGGGTTCAATGACCTGTTCGGGCGGGGCCAACTGCATTTTCAGCCTGTCTTTAGCGGCGACGCCCTGGCCGACCTGTTGCTCGGCTTCCCCACGCTGAGCATCGCTGCGGTGAACGACAATCCGCAGGCCCTCCGTACCACGGCCTACAACGTCTTTTTCCAGGACCATTGGAAGATTCACTCGCGACTTTCCCTGAGCGTGGGGCTGCGGTACGAATTCAACACACCTCCGGTGGACACCGACGACCGCTTGTTGGTGTTCGATGTGGCAACGCGACAACTGAAACCCGTGGGTCAGGACGGAGTGCCTCGGGCCGGATTCGATTCCGACCGCAATAACTTCGCCCCGCGCATCGGATTCAGTTGGGACCCCGACGGCAGAGGGAAGATGGTGGTTCGCAGCGCCTACGGGATTTTCTATGACAGTGGAACGCTGGTCGAAAACTCGGCCCTCTACTTCAATCCGCCTTTTTTCCAACTGAACCTATTCTTTCCCAGCGCGGAGGGACTGCTCACCTTGGACGACCCCTTCCCCAGCGCGCAGGCGTTCTCGCCCGCGCCGAGCCCCATTACGCTGGGCCGGGATTTCCGCACCGCCTATGCGCAGCAGTGGAGCTTCGGCGTGCAACGCGAAATCGCAAAGGATATTCTTTTCGAGGTGGACTATGTGGGCTCCCGGGGGACGGCACTGGTGATGAAGCGGAATTTGAACCAGCCGCTTCCCGGCCCGGGAGATCTTGGCCCGCGCCGTCCCTTTGCCGGATTCAGCGATATTCTGATCGTCGAATCCGCCGCCTCGTCCATCTACCATTCCCTGCAAGCCAGGGTAAGGAAGCACTACTCGGGCAGGCTCTATTTTTCTGCGGCCTATACGTTTTCGAAAGTAATCGACAACGCTTCGGCATTTCTCGAGAGCCAGGGCGACGGCAACACACCTCAGAACAGCCGGAATACACGCGCGGAGAGAAGCCTCGCGAACTTCGACCTGCGGCACCGTCTGGCCGTGAGCCTGGTCTACGACCTGCCTTTCGGGCCGCGACGGCGCTGGCTGGGCGGTGCGAACGGGTTTTTCCCCGGCCTGGTCCGCAACTGGCAGGTGAGCAGCATTCTCACCGCACGGTCCGGGCAGCCCTTTACGCCGCGGCTTACCATTGACAACAGCAACACCGGAAACGTGGGAGGCTTTTTCGCCCATGACCGGCCGAACCGGGTCAGCGATGCCCGGCTGGCGAATCCGACTCCCGATCAATTCTTCAACGTGGACGCATTCGAAATTCCCGACCCGTTCCACTTCGGAAACTCGGGCCGAAACATTCTGAGGGGGCCGACGCTTCGCACCCTGGACCTGGCGCTGGTAAGGAACATTCGGATTCGGGAGGAAACGAAGCTTCAGTTTCGGATGGAGTTTTTCAACCTGCTGAACCGGACCAACTCCGACCTGCCGGAGGGCTTCGTAGACAGACCCACGTTTGGAAAGATCATTTCTGCCGGCCCCGCCCGCCAGATTCAATTTGCATTGAAGCTTCTGTTTTAGCAGCTATTTCCCACGAGAACATGAGAAGACGCGCAACACGAGTGGCACTGGTGGTGGGCAGCCTTGTGACTCTGGTGGTCGCGGTCCACTTCTACGTGGTGCTGGATGAGGCGATCCTCTGGTATGTTGCGCTGGGGGCGGTAGGGGTGTCGGCGATTCTGGCCCCGTTCCTCATTCCCCGGGTGAAATCCAAAAGCTCTGACTCTCCACCCCCCCGAACCCCCCTGCTGCGGCTGGGGCTTGAAGCGCTGATTCTAGTCGGCATCGTCTGCCCGCTTTCCCTGGCGGCGACCCTCTTTGCGAATTGCTTTCGAGACCCGAGTGAAGCTCAGGTCTTGCCCGCAACCGTCCTAAGGCGGAGAGTGCAGGAAAATTTCCTTGTCATGAAGACTTATTCAGTGATCCTGACCACGCGGCTCTCCGACCTGCCGCGTGTGTTCGCTTATGTGGACTATAGAACCTTCCAAAGTGTCAGCCGCGGCGACCGTGTCCAGTTGAGCTTGAAGCAGGGACGGCTGGGGGCGCGTTGGGTCTTCGATGTTACGCTGCTCGCAGCGAGAGGCAGGAGCAATCAGCCCAGGCGGGAATGAGAACGGTCCAGGGTGAACGAGAGGGTGTCGAAGGAGGAGTCGAAATAGGAAGCAAGGGCTTCGCGGTAAAAATTAGTGCTCCTTGCGTGGACCTCCGATTCGGGTTCCGAGGGCCGGGCGAGGTGGTTGGTTTCATGGAGCACCACGCTCAGCAGGCGCAGGCGGAACTGCCGTCTACGGAAATCGTCCAGCCGGGAGCCTGCCACGAACCTCGAGTCAAAGGCCATGTTCGCCAGAGGCCATGGTTCCCAGGCGGCGATGCGCTGGTGGGCGATATCCACCTCCCCGACCTGCTGCCCGCGGAAGTCGAAACCACCATTGTTGAAATGTTCTGAAAAGAGCCTCTCGCTCACCCCCATGTGGCGGTGGCCCAGGCAGCCGCAGATATTGTCCCGACGGAGCTGGACGACTACGACGCCGGGGGTGGCGGCCAGTATATCCTCGTAGACCTTGCGGCAATCGGGCGGCGCCTCGAGCCAATCGTGTTCCAGCGCCAGGCGAATCTCAGCCGCAACGGCGGAGTCGCGCACCGAGTGAGCCACCACAAGGGGAGTTTCCTGCTTCGTCGGAAGCTTGGCCAGCAGGTAGCGACGCCCCCGGAGCCAATCCAGATATCGGCGGCGGGTTGGCAGGGAGCGGAGAAAGCGCTCCACCGTGGCGAAGAGTTGGCGAGTACCCTCCATTTCAATCTCCTCCCTACAATCCTACTCCCGGGCTTCGGCTTTGTCCCGAAATCTCGACGAGAAGCCGATCGAACAGCCCCTTTCAGAATCCATCGGCAGGGTGCGCCTCGGACTCAAGGTCCAACGCAGCAAGCAAGAACTGAAATACGGAGGTGATGTGAATTTTGCCGACCGAACCCCGGCTCTCCGGGTGAGGGGCCTTCAGTAGAAAGGAGCCTTCCAGGCCCGGTGTCTCGGGAAGATAACCGTGAGCGCCTCGGTCGGGACCCGGCTCCCGGACCGTTTCGCCGTCGAATCGGTTTGAAAAATAGAAGCCCCGGGCAGCTTCCAGGATCAACTCCGCGTCGGGATCCGCCCCCAGGGCTGCGAGCCGATCTCGATCCACGACGGCAGCCACAGCTCCCGTATCCAAGAGCCGGTCGACCGCCCCCTCCAATGCCCGGCGTGACGATCGGTCAGGTTCCTCGAGCCAGTAGATCGCAAAGCAACCGCCCGCGTGGATCGCGCCCAACTTTTTTCTTTGCAATTCGCCCGTCGAGGATTGACCAAAGAGTCCCACCTCCTTCAGCATGGCCGTCGGCGCGGCTTCCCGGGAGACGGGAACGAAACCGTGATCCGAAAGCACGGCCAGGGTGATTCCATCAGGCGCGCCCAGAGAATCCATTGCGTCTTGAACGCGCCCCAACTCCCTATCCGCCGACTCGATGGCCGCCAGGGCTTCGGGCGAAAAGGGGCCGAAGCGATGGGCCTTCTGATCGAACTCCACGAAATGCGCCAGCAGGAGGTTGGGACGATAAGTCCGTAAGATATGGATCAGCGCTTCCGACCGGGCGTGGTCTGAGGTTGGGTCGAGGTCCGATTTCCCGAGGGCTCGGATAACGTCGGGAAGAAGGCCGGGGGTTGAGTAGCGGGCGACGGTTCCAAGATCGTGAAAAGGGTCGGCGGCGTGGGGGTCCCACACCTCGGGAATGTTCCAATCGATCGGCGCACCGACGCTGACCGGCCAACTGAGAGCGGCGGTGGTGAGTCCGTGGGCTTTGGCTTTTTCCCACAGCGTCGGAACTCGGATAGAAGAAGCGAGCCACATCCAGGGTCGAGGGTCGTGGGTGGGGTCGCGCGAGTCGAGGTGGGAGTAGATGCCGTGGTCGCGCGGCCGGGCGCCGGTAACCAGGCTGGCATGCGCCGGGTAGGTGGTAGAGGGGTAGATGGTCTCAACCGCTTCGGCGTAGCGGGCTTCCGCGACCAGCCGCCGGAGGTTCGGGACCTTCAGCCCGAATTCATCCGGCCGCATATAGAAGGCCGGCGGCATGCCATCCACCGACACAACCACCAGGCGGGGGGAACTGCTTACCATACTGCCGAGTGGACCATCACACCACCGAGCCGCACCCGGATGTGGACGTCCTGACTGCCGCCCGGGTTCCAGAAGCTGGTCCGGCGAAGGATTCCCGTACCGGATTCGCCGCTTAAATTGTTCAGCACGAATCCGATGTAGGTGCTGGCGTGGAGCTTGCGAAGGCGGGCTCGAGAGGGGACGGTGACCTCGACGCTTCCGTAGGTAACTTTGATCTGCTGGTGGCCGCCGATACCCTCGATGATGACATCCCCGTCGACCGAGCTCAGATGGAGACTGGCCTGGGAAGGCATTTTGATGTGGAAATCCACCGAGAGCTTGGAATCGCCTCGGAGCGGCCGCCAGGGTCTTCGACCGGGATATTGAGTGTGGATGCGAACCGTCTCATCGTCCGAGTTCACGTGCACTTTGACCCGGGTGAAGCGTTTTTCCGCTTTCTCCTGTGAGCCCGCCCGAACCACTTTATGGGCTTCGACCTCGACGAAGCTTTTTTCCCAGGCTTCGATACGAATGTCTCCCACGCGGGCCTCGATTTCCACACGACCTCGGGGAAACAGGTCTACCAGAAAGGTGGAGGTCTGGCGGTATTCCTCCGCCCACCCCGGCACGGACAGGAAAAGCGCGAACCCCAGAGTGGCCGCGATGCGAAGGAATACTCTGCTTGGAATCATTCTTCTCCTGCGCGAAGCCAAACCCGCCGATCGCGAGGTTATGTTACTTGGCCCGGAAGAGGGAGTCAATGTGGGGGGAAGCCTTTCGTGCAGGGGCCTTTATCGGAGCAGGAGATAGAAGCCGGCTGCCACAGCGGCAGTGAGGGGAAGGGTCACGACCCAGGCGGAAACCATCTCCCCCACCACTCGCCAGCGGAGGTTTTTCTTCGGGCCTTCCAGGCCCACTCCGATGATGGCGCCGGAACTGACGTGAGTGGTCGAAACCGGCAGGGCGAATGCCGTTGCGGCGCCTACCAGAAGCGCGGCGGTCAGATTGGCTCCGAGCGACTGTGCAGGGTTCATGCGCGTCACCCGTTCGGCCAGCACCACGCTCACCTTTCGGCCTGCGAGCAGGCTTCCCGCTCCCATCGCACCGGCCACCAGTGCAACCAGCAGAAAATAGTTGGTCCCCTGCATACCTCCCAGAGCCAGCAGGGAGAAACAGAGAGCCCAGATTTTTGGAGCGTCGTTCATGCCCCGGCAAAGGCTCAACAGAGCGCTCGATGCCCAATGGGCCGAGTCGAGCGAGAGATTCCACGACCAGAGGGAAAGACCTTGGCAGTTCTCTTTCCGGTCCAGGACCAACGAGGTGGCTGAAGCGGCCATTGCGGTCCCTCCGGCAGGACTTGCCGG
>JAPUME010000080.1 GCA_027294185.1 Acidobacteriota bacterium
GCGAAATTTCGGTGGCCAGGGAATTCTCCAGAGTCTGATTGATGGTGGCGAATACTCCACGGTCCAGCAACTTCGTGATTACGTCGCGGACACGCACATCCAACTTCTCGGAAAGTTCCTTGACGGAAATACCTTCTGAGATGGTGATGTTCCGGGTGATCGGCACCACTTCCGGCTCGACCGGTTTCGGCGGAGGAAGCGCGGAGCGGCGTTGCCCTGCCTGGCGCCGGCCCGTGGGTCGGGGCGAGGGAGCAGGACGTCCTGCAGGAGCGGGTCTGCCCCGAGCGGTGGCATGTACGGGATGAGGTTCCCCCGGGCGGCGGACGGCTCCCGGCCGAACTGCTCCGGGAGTTCGGCGGACTGCCAACTGATAAAGCGGCTTCGATGCGTCGGCTTTCCTGGATTTTTTCGCGATCTTGGCAGGCTGTTTCCTCCCCCCAACGGGAGCGGTATCTGTCTTTGCAGCTACGCGGGGAGCGGCTGCAACCGGAGAGACTTTTCCCAGGACGGTTCCTGCCGTACGAGCCGCCGGTCGGGCCGCCGCGGGCGGCGATGCGATCCGTGCAGGAGTCCCCGGACTGCGTGTCGTCACTCCGGGGATGCGCCTGAGGGAGGAGGGTGGAACGGCGACTTTCTTCTTGCGTAGATCAGCCTTGATGTCTTCCAGGGATCGCCGCAGTGGAGGCGGGGCAACCGGTTTCTCCACGCGTTTTGCGGGAGTCAAAACAGAAGGCTGGGGACGGGCCTTTGCTGCTTTTGCAGACTTTGCCGCAGCCTCGTCTTTTTCCTCTTTCTCTCCCAAAGCCCGAAAATAGGCGCGAACCTTGTCGGCAATCTCATCCTCTAAACTGCTCGAGTGAGACTTCTTCTCCAGGAAGTTGATCTTGGGCAGGTGCTCGAGGATGAATTTACTTTTCACCTCCAGTTCCCGCGCCAAATCGTTGATCCGAATCTTACCCATTTTCCCTCTGGCTCGGCCTCTGGTCCGGGCCCGACCAAGCCTCCAGTCTACGGACTAGTTTTCCTTTTCGGCCTCTTCTTCTCCCCCCGGAGCCGACTCGGTCTCAGCTTCCTCGACAGAGTCCTCTGCAGGGGTCGCTGCCGTTACTTTTTCAGATTCGGCGGATTCCGGCGGCTCCTCGACATCGGGAGCCTCCGCAATCTCGTCAGTCTCCGGCGCGGGCTCAGCCGTTTCTACTTCCATTTCCGTCTCCCCAGCCTTCTCCGGCTCTTCGAGGGGAGCGGACTCTAATTCAGTCTCCGTCTCGGCCGCTGCCACTGTCGGTTCCGCCTCACCCTCCGGGGTGGGACTCTCCGCCGTCTCGTCGGCGGACTCCGATCCAGCCTCCACCTCAGCGGTCTCGGTTTCGGGCTCCGGGGCAGTTTCTTCCTGTACTTGCTCGAAGAAGTCGGCCACAGCCTGTCGGATCTTTTCCACCGTCTTATCCCCGACGCCGGGTATCTTCATCAATTCGGCGGGCGTCGTCTGCGCCAGGCCCTCGACGGTGTCGATATCGTGATCGATAAGCTTCTTCAGGGTCTTTTTGCCGATGCTTTCGAGCGCGTTTACCGAAGTGCCGGAGCGCGTCAGGGCGGCCATCTGAATCTCAACTTCCCGGCGCTTCTCTTCCTCGCTCTTGATATCCACATGCCAGCCGAGAAGCTTCGCCGCCAGACGAACGTTCTGTCCCTTTCGTCCGATGGCGAGAGAAAGCTGCGTATCTTCCACCACGATTTCCAGGCGTCGCTCCTCGACGTCAGCCACCGAGACGTGATTTACCTTGGCCGGGGAGATTGCATTACCGGCGAACTTTAGGGGATCCTCGTCGTACTGGATAATGTCGATCTTTTCGCCCTGCAACTCCCGGATGATCGACTGCACACGCGAACCCTTCATTCCGACGCAGGCACCGACACAGTCCACGTCGTTCTGGCGGGAAAGGACAGCGATTTTGGTGCGTTCTCCCGCTTCCCGGGCAATCATCTTAACGATCACTGTCCCGTCATAAATTTCAGGGACTTCCATTTCAAAGAGCCGCTGTACCAGAATCGGGTCGACGCGCGAAACAATGACCTGCGGACCCCTTGCGGCTCGGTCCACCTCAACGATGATGACCCGAATCCGGTCTCCGATCTGATAACTCTCCAGACGGGACTGCTCGCGGCGCGGCAGGCGGCCTTCCGTGCGCCCCATGTCGACAATGAGGTCCGGCCCCTCGGTCCGCTTGACCATGCAATTCACCAACTCACCGCTCCGCTGGCTGTATTCAGCTTGAACGGATTCGCGCTCCGCCTCGCGCACTTTCTGGAAGATGACCTGTTTCGCCGTCTGCGCCGCAATACGTCCCAGCACATCCGTGGGCAGGGGAATTCGAAGCTCTTCCTCGACATTGATTTCGGGCTGGTGTTTTCTCGCGTCTTCCAGCGAAATCTCTTTCGTAGGGTCGGTAACGGTCTCTAATACCTTTTTCACCGCAAACACTTCCACGACCCCGGTATCCCGGTTGAACTGGGATAGGAGATCATCATCGGTCTGGTAGTACTTTCGGGCAGCGACAAGAATGGCGTCCTCGACTGCTCCGACGACGATTTCCAGGTCGATCCCTTTTTCGCGGCTTAATTGATCAATGGTTTGAAAAAGTAAGCTCGTTGCCAATGTGGGGTTCCTCCTGTCGGCCTGAGACTTTCTCCTGCCCGCCGACCGGACTCGTTACCTTCTCTCGCAGATTGTTGAGATCATTCAAAATTCAATCACGAGTTTCGCTCGCGCAATGTTTTCGTGATCCAGTTCCAAAACCTCTTTGCCGGCGATCTCCACCCGAACTCGGCCCTCTTCGAAGCCCATCAGCCGGCCCTCGAAACTCAGTTGGCCGGCCAAAGGCTCAAGGAGCGTAATTCTAGCTCGCCGCCCCTGGCAGCGCCGAAAATCCGCCGCATTCTTCAAGGGACGGTCAAGGCCCGGGGAGGAGACCTCAAGGACGTACTTCCCCGGAAACGGATCCTCAACATCGAGGATCGCGCTCATTTGTTCGCTAATGAGTCGACAGTCACCGTGGTCAATCCCGCCGGGTTTGTGGATAAATATCCTTAACAGCTGGTTCGAGGGGGAACCTTTCAGCTCCACCTCCACAAGCTCCAGCCCCTCGGAGGACACAACTCTTTCGGCAATTTCACGTATCAACGCGACGTCAAATTTCATTAGCCAACAAAAAAGTGGGCCTAGGCCCACTGGTGCGAATCGGCAATTCCAGTATAGTCACCGGTCACCCAGATTACAACCCCCAAAGCCCTCCGCCGCTTAGGTGGGTTGATTCAAGGGAGGGTTCGGGATAAAATGCCCACGCAACCGATTGAAATATTCGACATGATTCACATCCTGGGGAGGCGGAAAGGACACGGTGCAACCTCTCCTCGAAAGGGAGGAAGCATTCCACGGCGGGAGACCTCCGCAGCTCTCCCCAGGCATCCGGTTCGCACTTGATTGCATTCAGGGGCGGTAATATGGCTATTCCAAAGAACTTAACGCTTACCTGGCTGGGGCACTCGACATTCAAGATCACCACCCCCGAAGGTAAGATCATCCTGATCGACCCCTGGGTCGCCGGGAATCCGGCCTGTCCTGACACGAATAAGCAATTCGAGCGGCTGGACCTGATGCTCGTTACCCACGGGCACTTTGACCACATCGCGGACGCGGTCGCCCTGGCCCGGGCGCATAAGCCCCAGGTCGTGGCTATCTATGAAGTGTGCCACTGGCTGGAGAGCAAGGGGGTCGAGAACCTCCACCCGATGAACAAAGGCGGCTCGCAGGTCGTCGAGGGCGTGACGATTACCATGACCCATGCCGACCACAGTTGCGGCATCCTCGAGGATGGGAAAATCATCTATGGAGGAGAGGCAGCCGGCTACCTGCTGCAGTTTTCAACCGGCTATAGAATCTACCATGCCGGGGACACCGCGCTTTTCGGCGACATGCGGTTGATCGGCGATCTCTACCGGCCCAAGCTGGCCCTGCTGCCGATCGGGGACCTCTTCACCATGAATCCGCGCGAGGCAGCCTATGCCGCCAGGCTCCTGCGTGTGCGCGAGGTCATCCCCATGCACTTCGGCACCTTCCCGCTTTTGTCGGGAACTTCCGAGGTTTTCAAGAAAGAGATTCGCAAGGTTGCGAAAGCGAAGGTTCTCGAACTCGAACCCGGCGAGTCCCTTCCCTGAATCCCAGGTCCACCAATTTGAGTGGACGAGGTTCGACCAACCCGATGCCCCCGATCCTTGACTCCGCAATCGAACACTATCTCAACGGCCTGCTGCCGGACCGCGACGAGGTACTGACAGAGATGGAGGCTTATGCCTCCTCCCACAGAGTACCGATCATCGGCCCCGCCTGCGGACGACTCCTCTATCAATTGGCACGACTCATCGGGGCGCGGCGCGTTTTCGAGATGGGCTCGGCCATCGGTTATTCCACCCTTTGGCTGGCAAGGGCTGTCGGCGAATCAGGCTCGGTCTTCTACACCGACGGGGACCCGGAAAACGTCCGCCGGGCAAAAGCCTACCTGGAGCGGGCGGGCCTCGCCGACAGGGTGCAGTTTCTCGTCGGCGATGCCTTTGAAAGGCTCGATAGCGTCAAGGGACCCTTCGATCTGATTTTCAACGACGTGGACAAGCACCAGTACCCGTTGGTCTTTGAGAAAGCGCTGCCGCGGATTCGACCCGGGGGGCTGCTGATCACCGACAATGCGCTCTGGCACGGCCGCGTGGCCCGTAAAGCAGCGAAAGAGGACGCCGATACGCGCGGCATCCAGCGCTTCAACGAATTGATCTACTCGTCCCCGCAGCTTTTTACCACATTAATTCCGCTTCGGGACGGCTTTACCGTGTGCCGGAAGGAAGGCTGAATTTCCATCAGTTCTACCAATGAAGGGGGGAAATAAAAATGAATGATTTACTGAGCCGGTTCAAAGTCCATTCTTTGACTTTTTTGCGAATCCTGGTCGGGTTCATGTTCCTGTTGCACGGAGCGCAGAAGCTATTCGGTCTGCTGGGCGGCTTCGGAGGGCAGGAAGGCGGTACAGCGCCGTTGTTTTCGATGATGGGATTTGCGGGAATCCTGGAGTTTTTCGGTGGCCTGGCCATCTTGTTGGGCCTATTCACGCAACCGGTGGCCTTCATTCTTTCCGGGGAGATGGCGGTCGGCTACTTCATGGCCCACTTTCCGAGGTCTTTCTGGCCGGTTGTGAATCGAGGCGAGACAGCCGTCCTCTACTGCCTGATCTTTCTCCTGCTCGCAACCACCGGAGGCGGCGCACTCAGCCTGGACAGTCTATTCAAAAAGAAACCGGAATCATCGGATTCCTGAAGTCAGGGCAGGTTGGTTGAGAAATTCTTTCGTTCCGGTGGGAATCCGGGTGAGAGGGAAATGAGGGGGCCGGCTTCCAGTCGATCTACTCTTCCGCTTCCAGAAATTTCTCCGCATCCATGGCAGCCATGCAGCCCGAACCGGCGGCGGTAACGGCCTGCCGGTAAACATGGTCCTGCACGTCACCGGCGGCGAAAACGCCCGGGATGCTGGTGCGTGCGCCTTCACGGGTGATGAGGTAGCCGTTCTCGTCCATCTCGACCTGACCCTTGAAAACATCGGTGTTCGGCCGGTGCCCGATTCCGATGAAAACACCGTCGCAGGCTTTCTCGCTCACCGCCTGGGTCTTCAGGTTTTTTAGCTTCACTCCTTCGACCACACCTTTGGCCGGGTCCAGTACGTCCTCGACCACCGTATCCCAGACGAAGCGGATCTTTTCATTCTTCTGAGCGCGGTCCTGCATGATCTTGGAAGCGCGCAGGCGGTCACGGCGGTGAATGACGCTGACTTCAGTGGCAAAGCGCGTCAGGAACAGGGCGTCTTCCATCGCCGTATCCCCTCCCCCGACCACGACGACCGGCTTGCCGCGGAAAAAATATCCGTCGCAGGTCGCGCAAGTCGAAACCCCCTTGCCGAGCAGCACTCGCTCCGATTCAAGCCCCAGCATTCGGGCGGAGGCGCCGGAGGCAATAATAAAGGTGCGGGTTTCGATCCGCTCCTTCTCGACTTCCACCACGAAGGGCCGCCGAGAGAGATCGACCCGGGTGATGTTTCCCTCCAGGAAATCCGTCCCGAAGGTTTCCGCCTGCTTCTTCATGAGTTCCACCAGCTCCGGACCCTGGACTCCCTCGGGAAAGCCGGGATAGTTTTCAACCGCCGTGGTGAGGGTCAGTTGTCCTCCCGCCTCCACTCCTCGAATCACTAAAGGATTCAGGTTGGCGCGGGCGGCGTAGACCGCGGCGGTTAGACCCGCGCACCCGGAACCCATTATGATGACATTCCTCATGGAAACCCTTTCCTCATCGACTTCCACTGCAAGTATGAAAAGTTAGCACAAGGGGAAATATCGGGCAAGCTCCCCCCTCGGAAGGCGGACCTTTGTCCGAGCAGGATGAGTTAATGGATTAATGATTTCGCGGCTTGATGGAAGGTTCCCACTGAACAAGGAAGGCGGCGGGCTATTGAACGTTCGCGCAGCAGGCGCCCCGGGGAATGGGCGCACCGTGCGGGCAGGTCAGCGGATGATGGAGGAAGGTACAGATCTTTTCCGTCACCTCCGCGCTGAGAGTATGGTCGATCTTGCAGGCGTTGGCGTCCAGCAACTCCTCGGGCAAGCCGAAGGTATCGTGGAAGAGCCGTTCGGCCAGCCTGTGCCGCCGGATGATCTCCGAGGCCCGCCGGCATCCTTTTTCGGTCAGGGTCAGCGTGGTCTGGTCGCTTGAAATCCAACCTCCTTCGGACATCAGGGCTAGAGTGGCGCGATTTTCGCGTAACTCGGGCAGTTGCCTCAACTCCAATTCTCTCTCGGTCGAATCCTCCTGCAGGATCCAGACCCTTTTCAGAAGGTTGTCAAACAACTCCTCTTCGTGCAACGGGAAGAAGGAGACCTCCCTCAACCTCCCATGATGGAGCTCGATGCGCCGGTCGGCCAGCCGCCCTACCTCGGGGTCGTGTGTGACCATAATGATGGTGTTTCCCTTGCGCTGCAACTCGGCCAGCAAACCCAAGATCAGCGCCTCGTTCACTTCGTCCAGGTTTCCCGTGGGCTCATCGGCCAGAATCAACTCGGGTTGATTGATCAGCGCCCGCGCCACGCACACCCGTTGCTGCTCTCCGCCGGAGAGCTGACCCGGATAGAATTCAAGCCGTTCGCCCAGACCCACCTGCTGGAGAGCATCCGTGGCTTCCTGCTCATCTGCGCAGCTGTGAAAGTACTGCGCCAGCATGACGTTTTCGACCACCGTCAAATAAGGAATCAGGTGAAACTGCTGAAAGACGAAGCCCACTTTTTCCGCCCGGTAACGGTTCATCTCCTGCGCACTCAGGCGTGCCACATCGCGGCCGCCAATCCGAATTTCACCCTCGGAAGGGCGGTCGAGACCCCCGAGGATATTCAGCAGCGTGGTCTTTCCCGAACCCGAGGGGCCCATGACGGCAATCCACTCACCCGGCTCGACGTCAAAAGTGACCCGGTCGAGCGCTCGAAGGGAGCTGCCGTAACTCTTGGTCAGATTTCTCAGTTCAACGAAGCTCATCACTCTCCCTTTAACACAATCGCCGGGCGGATGCGGCGCACCACTCGAACCGGAGACCAGGCCGCCACCAGCGCAACGCCCACCGTGGTCAGTGTTACCCAGGGCAGGGCCGGCCAGTGGAGATCAAGAGGGATTCCGAACAACTGCACGCCCAGAAACCTCGATAAAATCGCGCCCAGCCCAAACCCCACCAGGCTTCCCGCCGAGGCAAGAACTCCCACCTCTGCAAGAAAGAAGCCCATCAGCAGCCGGTCACTCGCACCCAGAGCCTTCATCAGCCCGATCTCCCTCTGACGCTCGAGCACGATCGCTGTAATTGTGGCTATCAGACAGAGCGCAGTTATGGCAAGAATTATCATTGTAAGGGTTAAAAGCAGCCAGCGAACCGTGTTTAGAACCTGCCCTTCGGAGTATACGATCTCCCGCACCGGCCGAACATCGAGCTTAGGGAAGGCATCTGCAATCCGGGCCGCGACGGCCTCGATCTCCTGGGTCGAGCCGTCCACGCGGAGTTCCGCCAGGCTGATTCCGCCGTCGATCCCCAGGGCTTCCTGCAACCGCGCCAGAGGGAGGAATACCTGGCCATCCTCCGGCCCACCGGTCGAAACGATGGCGGCAATTTTAACGCGGATTTGGGCGGAAGCACCACCGACTCCAATCTCCAATTCCAGATCGTCACCTCGTTCCAGAAACAACTGTTCAGCCACCTGCTCACCGATTACGGCTTCTGATAGGCCGCCCACCGCCGCCGTAGGGCTCAGTCGCCAGGCTGGGTAGAGCTGATGCAGGAGGGTGAAGTCGGTCCCCACTACGATCACCGGATCACCGGAATCCCCCAAAGCGCTCCGGTCTGTCGCATTCCGGGCCCGCGCCACGGCATGAAGAATCCCTACCGCCGTGATTCGGCGAGCCTCGGAACCAGACCGGCGAATCTCTTCCAGCACGTCCTCGTTCATCAGAGAGGCATCAAGGGAATCCTGCACCTCTGCCGGGTTCCCGCTTTCACGTGCCATCCCGCTCGGGGACAGAATCAAGTTCGCTCCGAAGGCTCGAAACTCGCGGGTCATCTTCGCCTGGGCGTCGCCGTAAAGGTTCAAAAGCATTGCGGCGACTGCGGCGCCAATCGTCAAGCTCAGCAATGTGACCAGTACCTGTGGCCGCTTCAAGGAAAGCGACCGCCCCAGAATCCGCCAGCCCAGCCGTCTGGACCCGCCTTTGACCGAATTAAGCCGCCTGTTGATCATGTAAAATCTCTGTCGGTGAAAACCGCCGGGCCCACAGGAGCGGCCAGGCATGCCCGGCCAGGTTGATCGCCAGCGCGACGGTCAACATCGCCGGAAAGATGATCCACTCGAGAGAAGCAGGAGTCCCAAAAATCTTTTCCGCCAGGACGCCTGCCAGAAGCGACCCTGAAAAATATCCCAATACCCCTCCCAACAAACCCGTCACTGTGGCTTCCAGAAGAAAAAGCCGGGCCACATGGGCCTCCCCCGCCCCCATTGCTTTCATCAGGCCGATCTCCGGTCGGCGTTCGAGAATCGTCGCCAAAGCGGTGGACCCCACGGCAAGAATCGCGGTCACCAAAGCCGCCAGGGCCAGAGTCCACAAAAGTGAACTCACCTGACCCAGGATCTTTCCCTCTGTTTCCGCCACCTGGAAGACCGGACGGGCACGGGTGCCGGGCAGCACTTCCTGAATCTGAT
>JAPUME010000081.1 GCA_027294185.1 Acidobacteriota bacterium
CTGCCGGCCAGTATGCGGCCTGCCACCAGCACGATAGCCAACCAGACGGGAGGACTTCACAAACCTCCGCCGGAACCCCCCAAGAAACCTGAACCCACTCCCGAAACTGAGATTGCCAAGTTCGATAAGGCGGCGCCACCACCCAAGTTTGAGCGAATCAACCCGCGCATCCAGAAAGAAGAGGTGGAGATTCCCGACAATGCCGTGCCATTCGGGCAAGGTGGCGCCCTGGCCATCTCCTTTGCTCAATTCAGTAATGCCGTCGGTGAGGGCGGGGTCGACCTGGGAGGGGATTTCGGAGCACGGTTCGCGTGGTATGTGCGGGCAGTCCGCACGCGCATCAGCACCAACTGGCTGATGGCGACGGTGAGCCCGAGAATTCTCACCGCGCCACGTCTTTATATTACCTTCGATATAATGCGGAGCGGCCAGATCGAAAATGTGAAGGTCACAGAATCCAGCGGAATCCCCGAGGTGGATCGCTCCGGGTTGCGTGCGATTCTGGGCTCGAATCCTCTGGCCCCGCTTCCGAGTAGTTTCTCCGGTTCGAGCGTCACCGTAGAGTTCTGGTTTGATTTTCAAAGACGATAGGACGGGGCTGAGGAACCTTGGCCCCTAAACAGCGCAGAAAACTCAATCAACATTTTTTGGGCGAAGGAAGGTCGATCGCATGCAGAGAACTACCCGTTTCGGTTTGGTCATCCTCTTTCTGCTTCTCGTGCCTGCGCGTTTTAGGGCGCAGGAAGACTGGTTTCGTACCGGGATCAACCTGGGTGTAGAGAAAATCCGGTTGGCAGCGGCCGAGTTTCAGCCCCGCTCCATCGATCCACCCCTGGTTTCCGCCACGGAAGTGTTCAACCGGGTTCTGTGGAACGATTTGGAAACTGCGGGCATTTTCGAGATGGTCAATCGGAGTTTCTATCCGCTGGAGATTCCCACCGAACCCTCGGAGGTGAGGTTCGAGCCCTGGAACGAACCGCCCGTCGAGACACAGATGTTGGTTTTCGGGAAAACGGAGACGATTCAGGGGAATCTGGTCGTCACGGCCCGGCTCTTCGATATTCGGTCACCCCTGAAGCCCACCGTACTGGCCAAGCGATACGTCTCCACGGTGGACGAGGAGGCAGCCCGGCGCGTCGCGCACCGCTTTGCCGATGAAATCATCCTGAATCTGGGAGGAGGCCTTCCCGGAATCAACTCAACGCAGATTACCTTTGTCAGCAAGCGAAACGGGCATGAAGAGATCATGGTGATGGACTTTGACGGTCATAACCAGTATCCGGTGACCAACTACAAGTCCTTGTCGTTGACGCCGCGCTGGTCCCACGACAACACCAAGGTCGCTTTTACCAGCTACAGCACCGGCACCCCCCAGATTTTCATCCACTCCCTGGAAACCAACCGCCGAATCCCCTTTCCCACCTATCGGGGGCTCAATACGACGCCTGCCTGGTCACCGGAAGGGAAAAGGATTGCGTTCTGTTCCAGCATGAGCGGCGACCCGGAAATCTATGTTTCCGATGTAAACGGCTTCAACCTGCAGCGGCTCACCTTTTCGCGCGGTGTGGATATTTCCCCCAGTTGGAACCCCCGCACCGGCAATGAAATTGCCTTCATTTCCGATCGTATTGGGCCGCCGCAGCTTTACATCATGGACGCCAATGGCTCGAACGTGCGTCGCGTCATTACCATGGGGGGTTCCGCCACTACCCCCGCCTGGTCCCCGAACGGCCAGTTTATCGCCTTTGCCTGGATGGTGGGCGAGACCGGGCACTATGATATTTATCTCCTTGAAATTGCCTCCGCTCGTGTGGTGCAATTGACCCACGACGCTGGACGGAATGAACGGCCCTCGTGGGCGCCCGACGGAAGGCATATCGTCTTTGAATCCAACCGATCCGGATTAAACCAGGTATGGATCATGCTCTCCGACGGCTCAAACCCCAAGCGGTTGACTTCGATTGGCCGAAACTGGGGGCCGGCCTGGTCAAACCAGAGGAGATGATCCGGGGAGGGCCTTAAGTATTTGTCCTTGTTTTCTTTTTGGGGTTAATGATAATATTTGCGCGCCCTTATTTCCCATTAGGCTATTATGGAAAATCGGGATTTGAACCAATTCCGGCATAATGCGTAAGGATCGAACCTCGGCCCACGCGCCGGGAGAGAAGGAAGAACCCAAAGTTCTGAAGGAGGTTTGAGCATGAATCCGAAGAAACGCACGGCGGCCGCTCTGATTTTTCTGGTGGCGGCAGTCCTGTTTACAGCCGCGTGCAAGAAGAAGGTAGCAGCACCGCCTCCTCCACCTCCACCGCCTCCGCCTCCGCCGTCCCCGACGGTAACGTTGAGTGCGGCGCCCTCTACGATTGACCGAGGGCAGTCGGCCAGGTTGACCTGGAGTTCGGAGAACGCGACCAAACTGGACCTGCAACCCGGCGTAGGAAGTGTCGATGCGCAGGGCAGCCGTCAGGTAAGCCCCAATGATTCAACTACTTACACCCTGAGTGTTACCGGGCCGGGCGGCTCCGATTCAGCGACGGCGCGAGTGACCGTTGTGGTTCCTCCGCCTCCACCGCCGCCTCCGCCTCCGCCGAAGGAGGTTTCCGAGGTGGAGCTCTTCGGACAAACCATCAAGCATGCCTACTTTGACTTCGACCGCTACAATATCCGTTCCGATGCGGGCGAAGCGTTGTCGGAGAACGCCGACTTCCTGCGCAGCCGTCCTGGCCTTCGCTTCACGGTCGAGGGGCATTGTGACGAGCGAGGCAGTGAGGAATACAACCTGGGGCTCGGTGACCGCCGCGCCAACTCGGCCAAGGAGTACCTGATCAACCTCGGTATCTCAGAGGCTCGGATTCAGACGATCTCCTACGGCAAATCGCGGCCCTCCTGCACGGAAAGCGACGAAGAGTGCTGGCAGGAGAACCGTCGGGCTCACATGCGCCACGGCCAGTAGGCGTAACGTAGCTCAGTAGGCGCAACCAACCTCAACTGGAGTGGAGGCTGTCCCGGTGGACGGCCTCCACTCCAGCAGTATTTCCGGCTATTTTCCGTCCCCATACCCCCTTCTCCTCCGATTCGGCCCTTTCTGGAAAGATTCACGGATGAGTTGACCCCCGAGATTCCTGAGGTTACACTCAGGTGGGGACTGTTATCTCGACCAAGGAGGACATATTTTGAAAGGGCTTAGAATTTCTATTGTGCTGCTTTTGGCCGCGCTGATACCTGCTGCCCCTCCGGTATCCGCGGCAAAACGCGAGCTTGTCCAGATCCTCCAGCAGGTGAATAACCTCCAGGTGCAGATGCAAATCCTCCAACAGACCATTGACCGTCAGGCAGCCGTTATGCAGACCCTCATCGAGCAGACCACCGAAGGCGTTCGCGCGATGCAAACGGAGATGAGTGAGCTGCGGCTGATGACTCAGCAGAACCTGGCTTCCAGTGCGGCTCGCATCGAAACCATCGCGACTC
The DNA here is from genome assembly GCA_027294185.1 of Acidobacteriota bacterium. GTDB lineage: Bacteria > Acidobacteriota > Terriglobia > UBA7540 > JAPUME01 > JAPUME01. Next base: position 3,469 of record JAPUME010000081.1, read on the forward strand.
AGATCGAGATATTGAACGCAAGCCTGGAGGAAGCGAAAGCCCGCATCGGAAGGATTCACGACGGGATGGTGGAAACTCACAATATTCTGCAAACGATCAATACCACCTCCGAAACAGACCAATCTAGGTTGGAAGGGGCGGCGGGCGTGCCGTCTGCTACCACTCTCTACGAAACCGCTTATCGCGACTTTGCCAGCGGGCAATATCAGCTTGCGATTCAGGAGTTTCAAGAGTATCTGCATTACCACCAGAATACCGATCTGGCCTCGAACGCCCAGTATTACATCGGGGATTGCTACTATAACCAGGGTAATTTCCGTCAGGCCGTCGAGGAATACAACCGGGCGATCGAACGATATCCCACCGGCAACAAGCTTGCCTCCGCCCAGCTCAAGAAGGCCTTCGCATTGCTCGAGCTCAAACAGAGGCAAGCCGGCGTCCGTGAGTTGCGCAGCCTGATCTCGCGCTTCCCCAGAGCGTCGGAGTCGGATTTGGCGCGGGCAAGGCTTGAGCAGCTTGGGATTACTTTGACGGGCGGCCTATAACGTCGGGTGGTCACCGGGCGGATCGCCTACTCAACGGGTGGCGCAAAAGATCGCTCACGATGGCTCTTTGAGGGCTGGATTCAAGTGGGCTGTCTGCGACTCGAGTCTGAAGCAAGCACGGTTCGGAACCTCCAAATTATCGTCCCCTTTCAAGAGGAACTCCCCGAGGTCTGTCGGGGTTCATTAAGGTTGCTTTATGTCCGGTTCCATCAATAAAGTCATTCTCATCGGGCGGCTGGGAAGGGATCCGGAAGTTAAGTACACTCCGAGCGGTCAGGCAGTGGCCAAATTTTCCATCGCAACGGATGAGACCTACAAGGATCGCAACGGCGAGCAGCAGCGCCGCACGGAATGGCACAATATCGTGGCCTGGCGGCGGCTGGCCGAAATCTGTGGGGAGTACCTGGTCAAAGGTAAGTTAGTTTACATCGAAGGGCGACTGCGGACGCGCAAGTGGGAAGACCGGGAAGGGAATAAGCGATCCACAACAGAAATCGAAGCCCGGGAGATGCAGATGCTTTCCCCCAAGGGCGAGGGCGACAGAAGTGAATCCAGTTCCCAACAAAGCGAATCAACTCCAGCCCCTGCCCCCGCTCCCTCTCCTGAAATCACCGACGACGATATTCCATTCTAGGCCTCTCGCAACCATCTGAGACGATCCTCCGATTTGCTTTTGACAGCCACGGTTCCGTTTTTCGTGAATCGTGACTTTTCGCACAGGTTCGCACCCCGGCCGGCGCGCAGCACGATGCAGGAGGCTAGAAGACGTAGGCGAACTTCAAGAAAAAAGTATTGCCTTGCTCCGACGCCTCACCGAAGGCTGCTGTTCCGCGCTGGAAGGCGAACTGAATGGTGCCGAAGGGTGGCTTGTAGCGGTACACAAAAACGCTTTGGATATTCTTCCGATTGATGACGGAGCTGGTCTGGAAAAAGACTTTGACGAACAGGTCCCTGGTAAAGTTGTGCACTCCTCGAACCACATGGATGAAGGTGGCGTCGTTTTCCGGGTCAGGATTGAGCCAGAGGCGCGAGAGTTCATACTCGAGCGAGAGCTTGGGCGTGATCTTGTGTCTCCAGCGGCCGCTGAGCAGCCGGAGGTCGGAATCAAAGTTTCGGCCGAACTCGTACTCCACGCTTACCGATTGCCATTCACGAGTGTTGTACCCCACGTCGATCCCGGTTCTGCGGTTACGAAATCCCTTTTCAAATAGCTTGAACTCTTCGATGTGGTCCAGCTCGAAGCTCCAGCGATTGCGCAGCTCAATCTCCACGGACTCCTCCACTTCCCAGCTTCGGAGCACCCCGCGCTGGCTCCAGTAGATATTGTAGTTGGAATCATAGGAGAGCCGTTCGATCCGGCCCTTCTTGAACCAGAGGGTTTTCTTTGCAGAGCTGTCCATCTCCCGCCGGTCATCGTCGGGGATGAAGCCCATGGCGTTGGCATTGTCCGCGAAGCTTTCGCCCAGGTGCGTGTAGCGAAAATGGACGTGGCTGGTGGCTGTATCTCGTGCGGGACGGAGGAAAAAGGCCCACCGCCCCCCCGGGATAGGCCCGTGCGAGCGCGCCAGCTGACCGGTAAACCTCCAGCGCTCGGTGAAAAACAGTGTGGTGTCGAGCCCAACGGCTCCCCGGTTCTCTTTCTCCATGCCGCGGTTCGTAACCATCAGCGCCAGCGTGGAGGAAGAGAGAATATCCCGCTGCAGTCGAACTACCGAATAGTTGGCCGATTTCGGCTCCGTTGAGTTTTCTGAGGCAAGAAAGGGTTTGGATTGCGCCGTGAGCAGGGAAAAATTCCAGGGGCCGGGTTTCGCAAGCAGCTTAGCTCCCCACTGAATGTCGGCAATCCGCCGCGAGTAGAAAATCGGGATGCGTTGACGATACTGGTCCGCGCCTTCCAGAAAAAATTGCCGCTTTTCCTCCAGCTCAAGCTCAAAGCGAGTCAGATTCACCTCTTCCTGGTCGGCTTCAACCGTGGCAAAGTCCGGGTTCAGGGTGAGGTTGGCGAGAATCTCCGTGCTGATGGGATAGCGCACGTCCACGCCCCCACTCCCCCGGCTGAAATCTCCCTGATCGACTTGACCGATGAGGTAAGGAATGATTCGGGGTCTCCGGGTTCTACCTCCCAGATTGAGTCCCGTCAATTCCCCATACTGGGAGATTTGAAAAGGTTTTTCGAGCGGGCCGGCCCAGAAACTCAACTCCAGCAAGCGCCGGCAGGTACGGCCGAGGTTGATACCCCAGGTGCGGTCCTTGCCACTTGGATAGCGCAATGCTGACAGAGGAATCGCCATTTCCACCGACCAGCCGTCGGGCAATCGAGCCCCCGCCGACTGCCAGCTCGCATCCCAGGTGCTGTCTTCGACGCGCCCATTCTGGCTCACCCGCCCTTCGCGCTGTGTACCCAGGAGATTCGTCATGAAGACGTATGCCGTGCGCCGGTCGTGGAAGGTATCCAGCACCACCAGGACCGAATCGTCCCGCTCCAGCTCCCCGTCGCGCTGTGTGATGCGCGCCGTTATCGACTCCGGGACGCTGTCCCAACATCGAACGGCAAAGTAGAGATGGCCTTCGTCATAGAAGAAGTAGGCTTCTGTTTTTTCCCGGGCAGGGTTACCTCGGTGGGGTTCAAACTGCACGAAGGAGCTGAAGTGCGCCGCTCCCGCCCATTCCTCATCCGACAATTCTCCGTCGATGACGGGAGGAGTTTTCGCGATGGCCGCTCGAAGGCTCGGCGCTCCGGCCCCCCGCGCCGCGCATGGCAACAGGAGCAGGATGGTGGCGGCGATGAGCACACGGGTTCGCATAAGAAAACAGCAGGGATTCTAAAGCCTGGAGCGTTCCGCGCCGCCCTTATCCCTACTCGTAGCGTAGGGCGTCAATCGGATCGAGCATGGACGCTTTGTGGGCGGGGTAGTAGCCGAAAAAGATTCCAATCATGGCCGAGAAACCGACTCCCAGGACTATGGAGGAGGAGGAAAGCAGCGTCGGCCAGCCGAGCAGGCCGGAGATGGCAAAGGATCCGACGACTCCCAGAGTGACGCCCAGCATGCCTCCAAACAGGCAGAGCAGAATCGATTCGACAAGAAACTGGACGCGGATATGCTCGGGCCTCGCACCGATCGCCATTCGGATGCCGATCTCGCGGGTCCGTTCCGTCACCGCTACCAGCATAATATTCATGATGCCGATGCCCCCCACGAGCAGGGAAACCGCCGCGATACAGGCCAGCAGGACGGTCATGGTTTGGTTGGTCTCGGCCGCCGCCTCGGCATACTCGCTCAGGTTCCGGACCTGAAAGTCGTTTTCCTGGCTCACGCGCAATTTGTGGCGTTGCCGCAGAGTTTCGGTAATCTGCAGTTCCGCCGTATAGGTGGCCCGGGCGCTGATTGCCGAGATAATGATGCTTTGTATATTCAGGATGCCACCCAGCATTTTCTTCTGCACGGTCGTATAAGGTACGACGACCGTATCATCATTATCCCGTCCCCAGGAGCTTTGTCCTTTCTTCTCCAGAACACCAATCACCTGGAAGGGGAGATTGCGAATCCGCATGGTCTGCCCGACCGGATCCATGCCCGGAAACAGAAGGTCACTAACCGTCTGGCCCAAAACGGCTACTCGGGCGGCGGTCTTGAGGTGAGTTTCGTCGAAGAAGGTTCCCTGCGCGACTTTCCAATTGCGTATTTCCGGAAATTCTTGATTGAAGCCTTCGATACGAGTCGACCAGTTCTGGTTGCCGAAGATCACCTGAGCTGAGACTCCCACGCTGGGGCTGGCCATCGCCACCGACGGACACTCGGCAAGAATCGCCTCGGCATCTGCGGGGACCAGCGTATTGATGGTTCCCGCGCCGCCGTGATACCCGCGCGTGCGACGGCTTCCCGGCCGGACGTAGAGGAGATTTGCCCCTCGTGCGGCAATTGCCTCCTGGATCTGCATCTGCGCTCCCTGGCCGAGACTGACCATGGAAATCAGCGACCCGACTCCGATGATGATACCGAGCATGGTCAGGACCGAGCGGACCTTGTTCCGGTTGAGCGCCTTGATGGAAATCTTAAGGATCATTCGAAAATTCATAACACTCCTCGTTTTCAGCGCAGCGGGCCGAAAGGCGCCGATACCCACCGGAATTGCTCAGATACCATGACTGCAAACACTCTCACTTCATGTAATCCGATTGAATCAACCCGTCCTTCATTTGAATCACTCGCCGGGCATAGGCAGCAATGTCTGCCTCATGGGTCACCATCACCAGAGTAATGTGCCGGCGAACATTGAGGTCTTGTAGGAATTTCATAATCTCTTCCGCGGTCACACTATCCAGGTTTCCCGTCGGCTCATCCGCCAACATCAGGGGAGGCCGGTTTACCAGCGCCCGGGCTACCGCCACGCGCTGCTGCTGCCCGCCGGACAGTTGGTTGGGCAAGGCTTTTGCCTTTTCGGAGATGCCAACCGTCTTCAGAGCATGCCGCACGCGCTCCGCACGCACGTCCTTCGGCAGTCCGGCGTAGAGCATCGGGGCCTCGACATTTTCCCAAACCGACGTTCGCGGCAGCAGGTTGAAACTCTGAAAAATGAAGCCGATTTTCTGATTCCGAATGTCGGCGCGCTCGGCAGCCGACAGGTGGGAGGCGTCGATGCCGTCAAGCAGGTAGGTGCCTTCGCTCGGCCGGTCCAGGCAGCCGATCAGGTTGAGCAGGGTCGATTTGCCTGACCCGGAGGCTCCCATAACGGCAACAAACTGGCCCGGGAGCACATCCAGGGTTATTCCGCGCAAAGCATGGACCGTCTCCACACCCAGGCTGTAGTCCTTCTTCACATTTTGGAGAGAGATCACCGGGCGCACTGACCTGGATTTCTCCTTTTCGCGGTTGCCGGATTCGCCGACGGTCGTGCTCTCCGGCGTAACGATTTCCACACTGGTTTTATATACGCCCAAGGTCATCTCCTCGTCGTGCCACGGGATCCGGTTCGTCCGCCTCGGGTGCCACTGCGCCGGCGGTTAAAAGGCCCGCCGAACGGAGAACGCGGTCCTGCCGCGCGTTCCTCTTCCGACAAATACTCACCGGTGATGATCAAGTCGCCCTCGATAAGGTCTCCCTCAAGAACTGCGGTTTCCCTGCCGTTGGTAATGCCGAGCCGGACCCGGTGGGATTTGAGGCTCCCATCCCCCTCCAACGTCCAAACAACCGCCCGGCGATTGCTATTGCCGTTCTCCGCAGTAGGGAAGTGAATCTTGACGCCGGAGCGAATTCCGTACCGCTCCGTGGCGGGGCGCAACGCATATTCCGGCTGAACGGTTTTCTCTCCCTCAGGGGCCGGCTTCATGCCTCCCTCACTCTCTCTTCCGCGCCGGCTCTGCCCTCCACGCTCGGGACCACCGGGCCGATTTCGAGCGCCGGCGCCTGATCCCGGCCCGTCGGAACGGGGTCGGGAAGAAGCCAACACCACGTTCTCCTGGGATGGGTCACGATTCGAGGGACGGTAGCGAAGGGCGGCGTTCGCAATCTTCACAACGTCTTCCTCCTTGGATACGGTGAAGGTCACGTTCGCCGTCATGGACGGTCTCAACTTCAGGGCGAGATTCTCGACGTCGATGATGACGTTATAGACCACGACGTTCGATGCTCCGCTCGTCGCTGCTGCTGCCGCGGTTCCGGGAAGCAGGGAACTCAGACGGATTTCGGAGATTCGCCCGTGGAAAGCCTCCCGCGGAAAGGCGTCGACAGTGAATTCAACCTCTGCATTTTCCGACAGGGCGCCGATATCGGCCTCGTCAACCTGGGCGATCACCCGCATCTGGGTAAGATCATTGGCAATCAGGAAGAGAATCGGCGCCTGAAAGCTTGCGGCTACCGTCTGCCCGATGTCCACGTTTCGCTCGATTACCACCCCGTCGATGGGGGCGATAATCTTGGTGTATTTCAAATTCACTTCGGCAATCTGCAACTCGGCGGTGGCCTGCTCGACGCTGGCCCGGGCTTGCTCCAACTGCGCCGCCGCGGACCGGATGCCGGCTGCAACCTGCTTCACCTGAGCCGCAGCCTGAACCGCTCGGGCGATGGCTCCCTCATGGGCGGCCTGGGCCTGTTCGAGCACGCGCTCGGAAACCAGGTCGGCCTCGAACAGCCCTCGGTTCCGTTCCATCCCCGACTTGGCATCCCTGCTGGCCACCTGGGCGGCGGTCAAATTGGCCTTGGAACTCTCCAACTCCGCCCCTCGGTTTACCAGCGTCGCCTCAGCATTCTTCACGTTGGCCTTTGCCATCGAGACGGCCGCGCGGGACCGGGCCAGTTGGGCGTCGAAACTCGCAGGGTCAATCACGGCAAGAATCTGGCCTTTCTTGACGACACTGTTGAAATCTGCATGGAGCTCCTGAATTCGTCCCGAAACCTGGCTGCCCACCTGCACGGTAA
>JAPUME010000082.1 GCA_027294185.1 Acidobacteriota bacterium
TCGCCCACCTTGAACCCTCGCCTGCCCTATGATAAAAACATCGCGTGGCGAATGTCCATTCCCAATCTCTCGCCGCCCTTGCCGAACGCGCTGGGTCGGCTCCCCGAAGTGAGTTTCCCCGATTCATCAGGGAAGGCGCCCCCCAGGTCCTCATCGCTCTGGTGGGAAATCCCAATCTCGGTGAACCGGAGTTATTAAAATTACTGAAACGCAAGAATCTTCCTCGTGAGGCAGTTCAGGCCATTGCCTCCCGCAGGGAGGCCGGCCATAGTTATCGCATCAAACTGAGCATCGCGCAACATCCGAGGTGTCCCCGGCAGGTTGCCCTGCCTCTGCTGAAATTCCTATTTCTGTTCGATTTGCTGAAAGTCTGCCAATCCCCGGCAGTCCCTGCGGACGTAAAAATGGTGGCGGAAGAGATGATTCTGAAACGGGGGGAGGGGATTCCCCGGGGAGAAAAAATGAGCTTGGCGAGACGCGCCACGGGTCGCGTTGCCGCGAGCCTGCTCTTGTCCCATGACAATGAACTGATCGCAGCCGCTCTGGATAATCCGTTTCTCACTGAGGCTCATGTCCTGAAAGTCCTTTCGCGTACTGTTGGGGTAGATGAGCTTTTGGTCGGAAAAGTTGCCCGTCACGCCAAGTGGTCTCGCAGGTACCACATTCGCTTGAGCTTACTGCGAATCCCGTCGCTGCCCTTCCATCAAGTGCTGGCCTTCGTGCCTGACCTGACGGTTTCCGATCTGCGCACCATTTGCCTGGACCAAAAAATGAACGAGAAGGTCCGCAAGTACCTGTGGACCTACTGCGAAGAACGTTTGAAGGACCGAAAGCAAAAACTCAAATCGAAATCCTCCGACACGGATCCCGAGAAGTCGGCAGGCGGGAGGAAACCTTCCCCCTAAGCGAAGAAAATACTTTCACAAAGGAGCATGCGTGGGCTTATCAACCCTCGACCTATTCCTGGTCGGAGCTTATCTGGTTGGCGTCACTGCTTTCGGGTTGCATTTCCGCAGGAGCCAGCACTCCATCAAAGACTATTTTCTGGCCGGTGGGCGACTTCCGTGGTGGGCGATCAGCTTCTCGATTGTCTGTGCCGAGACGAGCATCCTGACCCTGATCTCCACCCCCGGCATCGGTTACACCTCGAATCTCCATTTCCTGCAACTTGTGCTCGGGTACCTGATAGCCCGCTTTCTGGTCAGCTTCATTCTGATTCCCCGCTACTTTGCGGGCCGGGTTCAAACCGCCTATCAACTGATCGAGCAGCGATTCGGAGGCCCGTTGAAGGTCTTCACCGCGGGGCTTTTCCTCCTCACGCGGTCCATAGCGGAGGGCATTCGCGTCTTCGCCATATCCATCGTCCTCGACATTATTCTCGACACCAATGTTTTCGTGGCCGTCGTGCTGGTTACATTGCTGACCGTTGTCTATACCTTCGCAGGCGGGATGGCCGCCGTCGTCTGGACCGACGTCTTGCAGATGGTCCTTTACCTGGGTGGGACGCTGGTGGCTCTGGCCCTGATTCTCAGTGATATTCCTGGAGGCTGGTCTGAGGTCGTGTCTCTCGCCCAGTCGAATGGGGACAAACTGTCCCTATTCGATTTCCACTTTAATTTTCAGGAACCTTATCTTTTCTGGGCCGGGCTGATCGGTGGCATATTTCTTTCCAGCGCCTCTCACGGAACCGATCAACTGATCGTCCAGAGGCTGCTCGCGGCCAGGTCGGAACGCGAAAGCAAGATGGCTCTGATTATGAGCGGTGTCATTGTATTTCTGCAGTTCGGCCTGTTCCTTATTGTGGGAGTCGCTCTGTTCGCCTATTTCCACCACTTCCCCCCCTCTATGGAGTTCGATCGGCCCGACCAGGTGTTTCCCTATTTCGTCGTTCATCATCTGCCCACGGGTCTGGTCGGCTTAATGGTTGCCGCCATGCTGGCGACGGCCATGTCCACCTCGAGCGCCGCGCTCAACTCATTGGCCTCGAGCTCGATCCATGACTTCTACAAAGCCTTCATCCGGCCCGATGCCGACGAAAAGCACTACCTTCGTATGTCACGGCTGGTTACGCTCGGTTGGGGGGCGGTGATCATCGGCTTCGCGCTGGGAGCGCAGTACTTCGAGCGAAGCGTGCTGGAACTGGCCCTGTCGGTAGCCTCAGTGCCCTACGGGAGCCTTTTGGGAATCTTCCTGCTGGGTGTGTTATCGAAGACAGCTTCCGCTCGCAACACCTTCATTGGCGCGCTGGCGGGTCTGGCGGTGCTTTCCACGGTGATGCTTTTCACCGAAGTGGCCTGGACCTGGTACACGGCCATCGGGGCGACGACGACATTTCTTTGCGGAATGGCACTGACCCGGTGGGAGGCGCACTCGAGGTCAGCCGCCTGAGACGATAAAAACCTCAACGATAGAGCAGGTAGGGTTCACGTAGCTTTCGAAATCGGTCGAGCTCCTCCTGCCACTCGATTTGAAGCAGGCGCGGATCGCGCCCTTCCCTTACGCCTTCGATCACCGCACTCGATCCCACAAGGCGCAGGGTCCGATCCAGCTCGAACTGCTCCGGGTAGAGCTCTCGCAGGGCCGAGAGAAGCTCGACTCCCATCTGGGGAGAGTTCAATTCCTGCCGGTCAAGCAGGACGAGGTTCACGCCCTGGCATTCCTCATCTCGATAGCGTCCCGAACGCGGTGTAAAGCGGATCGGGATAAAGTTCACGCCGGGAATGCGCCGCGAGTTCAGATAGGCGGCCAGCTCGATGTCGTTCATCCACGGTGCGCCGAATAACTCAAAAGGAGTATCGGTTCCCCGCCCCACCGAGACATTGGCGCCTTCCAGCAGCGCCACCCCGGGGTAAAGGACCGCCTGGCGAAGATTGCGAATGTTGGGCGAGGGGTTCACCCAGCGTAACCCGGTCTGATCGAACCATAAAGTCCGCCGCCATCCTTCCATCGGAATCACCTTCAGGTCGCAGCCAATCTTATTTTCGGCATTGAACAGCCGGGCCAGCTCTCCCACGGTCATTCCGTGCCGCACGGGCAAGGGGAAATAGCCGACAAAAGAGAGCTGCGACTCCTCCAGGCGGGGCCCTTCGACCAGAAGGCCTCCCAGCGGATTCGGCCGGTCGAGGACATATACGGGGATATTTCTTTCAGCTGCCGCCTCCATTACATAGGCGAGCGTGGTGATGTAGGTATAAAACCTGGCACCAACGTCCTGGATGTCGAATACCAAGGCGTCGAGACCTTCGAGCATCTCCGGGGTGGGTCGTCTGGTTTCGCCATAAAGGCTATAGACGGCCAGGCCCGTTGAAGCATCCTCTGAAGAGTCGATACGCTGCCCCCCTGGCGCGACCCCTGCCAGGCCATGCTCGGGGCTGAAAAGGGCTGCCAGCCTCACCTGAGGGCTTTCCATCAGCACCTCGACATCTCGCCTCCCGGCGGAGTTCAGCCCTGTGTGGTTTGTGACCAGCCCCACTCGCTTTCCCCGGAGCGCCCGAAACTGCTGATTTTCAAGCACATCGATGCCCAGTTTCACTTGCGGGGGATTAGGGCGAAATCGAGACTGGCGGGGACGAATCTCATGCACGCTGGTCAACTCTGATGAGCCGGACGAGGCGGCAGCAGCAGTTACGACTTCCCTCGCCCAATCCTCACTGAGAGCTGCGGCCACGAGCGTCGCAATGCGCCCTCGCAGCGACCCGACGTCCCCCCTGCCGTTGGGATGGACGCGATTCGAGAGGAAGATCACATAGGTCTCCGAGCCCGGGTCGATCCACAAAGACGTGCCCGTATATCCGGTGTGACCGAATGAGCCGACCGGAAAAAGCTCCCCCCGATTGCGGGTAAAGGTCGTATCGATATCCCATCCCAGGCCGCGACGCAGCCGTTTGCCGGGTGGGCTCTGCGGCATGGTCATCTTGTGCACGGTCAGAGGAGAGAACATGCGAACCCCTTCGTAGGTCCCGCCGTCAAGAATCATTTGCGCGAAGATTGATAAATCGTCGGCAGTAGAGAAAAGACCTGCATGTCCGGCCAATCCTCCCATTCGCCGCGCCGTCGGGTCGTGCACCACTCCCCAGAGCATCTTGCCCCGCCTTCCCCTCTCGTACTGGGTGGCAGCGATGCGCCGTCGCAGCCTCGAAGGAGGACGAAAGCGTGTATTCTTCATGCCAAGCGGGAGAAATATTTTCTCGCGGGCAAAAACATCCAGCGGCTTTCCAGAAACGCGCCGCACGATTTCTCCCAGTGCTTCAAAGTTGATGTCGCTATAAATGAAACGAGTTCGCGGAGCCGCAACCAGCTTTTCCGCCGCCACAAGACGGATCCCTGTCTTATAACCGGACCACGGCACGTCCAAGTCGAGATCGGGCCGAAGCCCCGAGTAGTGC
>JAPUME010000083.1 GCA_027294185.1 Acidobacteriota bacterium
GGGCACCAGGAAGCGCCGGTGGATCAGGTCCACAATACGGTGAGCCAGCCGGGCCGGGAAGTAGGGGCCGAAGTAGAGCGAGCCGTCTTTCCTGAGACGTCGGGTCACATAGACCCGGGGAAACTTCTCTTTTACGGTCAGTTTGATGTAGGGGTAGGTCTTGTCGTCGCGCAATAGCACGTTGTATCGCGGTTGGAATTTTTTGATCAGGTTATTTTCCAGCGCCAGGGCCTCTTTTTCATTGTCGACAAGGATCCATTCGAGGTCCCTGGCCGCGTCCAACAACTGGTCGCGCTTGGTGTCGAAGGGCCCTGATTCCTGGCCATAGGAGCGCAGCCGCGCCCGCAGGTTCTTGGCCTTGCCGATGTATATGACCCGCCCCCGTGAGGCTTTGAACAAGTAGACCCCCGGCTGGGGGGGAGCTTGCCGGCTTTTTGATTTCACGACTTTGCGCATTTTCGTCCAGCAGGAAGCCAATCTTCAGTCCTCAGAGAGGCCACTTCATCTCGCGAAACAGAATCGGAGGTGGCAACCCTGAGGCCGCCGCTTTCCTCTATTTCATTTTATTATTGGCTTGCCGCGCGGAGCATGTCAATTTCCGGCGCGAATTCACGACCCTCCCCGCCACGGGCGACTATTGCTAAATACATTCCTCTTGTTGACAACCTATTCCGTCTGCCGGAAAATCTAATCTAGAGATAACTCCCATGATGCCTGGAATTCGAAATCTCGCGCCTCTTTCCCTAGTGACTGCATTCCTTTTTATCGCGGCCTTTGCCTTCGAGGTTTCGGGCCATCCGCAGGTAAGCTCCACTCACCGTTTTTCTCCACCCCGGGCTGAGAAATCGGTTGAGATCGGAACGTTCTATCTGAGAAAAAAGAACTACAAGGCCGCACTGAGCCGCTTCCTGGAAGCGATAAAAACGGACCCTTTCTACGCGCCTGCGCACGGCCAACTGGGCAAAGTGTATGAGAAGCTGGGAAAAAGGGAGGAAGCTCTCCAATCTTACAGGACACATCTTGAGGTTCTCCCTTCGGCCGAGGAAGCCGCCAAGGCCACTGATGTCCAGAGGGCCATCACTCGCCTGGAACTCGATCTTAGACGCAACCCACCCAAAAGAAAGCAAACGCAAAACTGAAAAATGAATACTGATCGACCGGCTCGTCGAAGAGCTCCTCGGACGCTTTCAAGCACGAATTCCCCAGAGTCACTCCTGCGTTGACTCCCCCGCAGATGCGGCTTAGGATAGGCAGGATTCCTCCTATGATTGGCGAAACTGTTTCCAGGTATCTAATCCTGGAGAAACTCGGTGGCGGTGGCATGGGTGTGGTCTACAAGGCCGAGGATACAACTCTGGGTCGCCACGTCGCGCTGAAGTTCCTGCCCGAACAACTCTCTGAAGATCGACTGGCCCTGGAGCGGTTTAAGAGGGAGGCTCGCACTGCTTCCTCTCTGGACCACCCGAACATCTGCACCATCTACGACATCGGTGAACACGAGGGCAAGCCTTTCATCGTGATGCAACTCATGGAAGGCCAGACACTGAAGTATTTCATTTCCAGCAAGCCAATCAAAATAGACGAGTTATTGGACATGGCCCTTCAGGTTGCCGACGGGCTTGAGGCAGCCCATGCCGAGGGGATTATTCACCGGGACATCAAGCCGGCCAATATTTTTGTCACCAAGCGCGGGCAAACCAAGATTTTGGATTTTGGCCTGGCGAAGCTGGCACGCGAACAGGTAGGGGATGCCGCCGCGGCAGCCAGTTTACCCACCGCCATCGCCGATGAGCGTCTGACCAGCCCCGGTATGGCAATGGGCACGGTGGCCTATATGTCACCCGAGCAGGTACGCGGGGAGGAAGTGGATGTTCGCACAGACCTATTCTCCTTTGGCGTCGTGCTCTACGAGATGGCCACCGGACAACAGGCGTTCACGGGCAATACCTCGGGCGTCGTCCTGGAGGCGACGCTGAACCGTGCGCCGCCCTCCCCCCTCCGATTGAATCCCGAAATCCCCCCCAGGCTCGAGGGGATCATCCAAAAGATGCTGGAGAAAGACCGAAATCTGCGTTACCAGAGCACCGCCGATTTACGGGCTGACCTTGTGCGACTCCGGCGCGACCAGATGTCCCCTCCCACAACGAGAGGAGAAGCGCCACACGCCCCCTGGCGAGCGGGAACAGCTCCCGAACCCATCAAGTCGCTGGCCGTCTTGCCGCTTGAAAACCTCGGCCGGAACCCGGAGCAAGAATACTTTGTCGACGGTATGACGGACGCGCTGATTACCGACCTGGCCAAGATCGGGTCGTTCCGCGTGATCTCGCGCACTTCCATCATGCGATACAAGGGAGCGCGCAAATCCCTGCCGGACGTCGCCCGCGAATTGAATGTAGATAATGTGGTCGAGGGCTCGGTGCTCCACGCCGGAGGTCGTGTGCGCATCACCGCCCAACTGATCCATGCGGCAACGGATCAGCATTTGTGGGCCGAAAGCTACGAAAGAAAGCTTGAGGACGTTTTCGCCCTGCATAGCGAGGTCGCGCAGGCCATTGCGCAGCAAATCAAGATCAAGCTCACTCCGGAGCAAAAAAAACGGCTGGAAAAAACCACCGCCGTGGACCCGGAAGTCTACCAGCTTTACCTCCGCGGACGATTCTACGAAAAGAAGATGACGGCGGAATCCATCCGAAAAGGTATCGAAAACCTTGAAAAAGCGATTTCCATCGATTCGAACTACGCGCCCGGATATGCGGCGCTTGCAGATTGCTACTCCTGGCTTGCCTTTCTGACCTCCTCCACGGCGCCGAATGAAGTGTACCCCAAAGCGAAGAAAGCAGCTCTTCGGGCCGTGGACCTCGACTCCGAGCTGGCGGAGGCGCACGCTTCGCTCGCTCAGATCAAATTCTATTTCGACTGGGACTGGCAGGGCGCCGAGGAGGCATTTAAGCGTGCCATCGAGCTAAGTCCGAACAGTGCAACTTCTCACGGAGGATACGGAACTTTCCTTGGGAATCTCGGGCGCGTGGATGAGGCCATCGAGGAACTGGGCCGCGCCCTGGAACTCGATCCTCTCTCGATTCGAGAGAACCAGGCCCTGGGATATTGGTGCCACGTCAACGGCCAGCGGGAACGGGCAAGGGAGCTATTGGCAAAGACCATCGAACTGGAGCCGAACTACCCGACGGCGCACGCATCCCTTGGGTTCATCCTCGTGGACGAAGGCCGGTTTGGGGACGCGAGCGCGGAGTTTCAAAAAGGAGTGTCTCTTTCGGGAGGCGACCCGTTCCAAAAATCCTCCCTCGCTTACGGGTATGCGAAGGCAGGCAAGAAGAAAGAAGCGCGTAAGATTCTTCGCGGGCTGGAAGAACTCTCAAAACAGCAGTATGTCTCGTCGGTCTGTATTGTATGGGTCTACGCCGGGCTGGGAGAGTACGACCAGGCCTTCCAATGGCTCGAAAGGGCATTTCAAGAGCGCGCCTCCATGCTGGTATCGATTCCCACCTTCCCGTGGTGGGACGCCCTCCGCTCCGATCCTCGCTTCCACGCCCTGCTGCGGCGAATGAATCTTCCTGAATAGGCCCCCGCCCGCATCGAATTGTTTGTGCAAGGCGCGAGGATGCACCCCATGCGAGAACACATAGAGCGGCACTACACACACGGTGACGTGGTCCAGGCGATTCAGAATGCGTTGCGAGAGGCCGGTAAAGACCCGGCAAATCTCGCCCCTTCCGATCTCGCTGCAGTGGACGAGTTTCATGTGCGAGGCCGGGAGGCCAGCTTGGAGCTGGCGCAAGAGCTTCCGCTGAATGAGACCGTACGGGTCCTGGACGTGGGCTGCGGTCTCGGCGGATCGTCGCGGATACTCGCCGGCACCCATGGCTGCAAGGTCATCGGCATCGACCTTACCGAGGCGTACGTTCGGGGAGCTTCAGCGATCGCTCGATGGCTCGGCCTGGATCACCTGGTCGAATACAGACACGGCGATGCGCT
>JAPUME010000084.1 GCA_027294185.1 Acidobacteriota bacterium
GTTTCATGTTGCAGTCGATTCACCGGAGATGCATCGTGTCTATTCGCTGGCCGAGGAGAGGGGCGTCCCCGTACTGATTCACTTCCAGTTTGAGACTTATAATACGGGCCTGCGCAGATTCTCAAGGATTCTGGAGCATTACCCCACCGTGAACTTTATCGGGCACGCCCAGACCTGGTGGGGAAACATCAGCGCCGACTTGAATCCTCAGGTCATGTACCCCACCGGCAAAGTGAAACCGGGTGGACTTACCGACCGGCTGCTTTCCGACTACCCGAACCTGTACGGGGATTTGTCGGCCGGGTCCGGTCTGAACTCCATTACTCGTGACTCAGACTTTGCCCGCGGCTTCCTGGAGCGCCACAACCGCCGGCTCATCTGGGGAAGCGATTGTAATTGCCTGGACGGAAAGGGTGCCGGGGTGAGTCGAGGGAACTGCATCGCCGCGAATTCGCTCGCCGCCCTGCATCGCCTTGTACCCGATGCCGGAAGACTCCGTCGTATTCTTTATGAGAATGGAGCCGAGCTTCTGGGACTGAAACCCTCCCAGGCCGGTTGAGGTCCGATTCATGAAGATTCCTGTTCACCGCGAATACGTTTCCAGAAGGCCCAAATTCCAACTTGCTCTCCTGCTGTTTTGCCTTCCTTTGCTTCTTGAGAGCAGCTCTGTTGAGGGGAAACTTCCTCCGTTTCAGAAATCCACCCGAGAGATCATTCCCGGGATGATCCATGTTCATCTGCATTCGCAAGAGCCGGAGCTTTGGGACATATACGTTTTGGAAGTGGATCCGAAACTCGTGCGGCTCCGGCTGGTCATGGCGCGTGATCAAGTTGTGGGGAAGGAGACGACCAGCTCCCTCGCCACGCGATATCAGGCCGCCGCGGCCGTGAACGCAGGATTCTTTGAGACGGTTGGACCCTACCAGGGCGACTTTGACGGATTCTTCAGCCTGAAGGGCTCGATTCTCAGCGACCCCGTGGACCGGCGCTCCTCGCTCGGGATCTGTGAGAGGTCAGACACGCAGGAGATCGTAATGGATCAGTTCTCGCTGGATACATCTCTATTTCTTGAGAATGGAGAGCTCATTCAGATCACCGGTATCAACAGGGCCAGAGGGTCGGAGGATGTGATTCTCTATACTCCCCAATTTGGGGAGAAGACTTTAACCGAAGGGGAGGGGGTCGAATTTCTGGTGGAATACGGGCGAGTCCGCAGGGTTTCCAGGGACGCGTCGAACCTGATTCCAAAGAATGGCTTTGTAGTATCCGTTGCAGGGGATGAAAATGCCGATGCGGCTTCTTCGAAGTTGAAGGAAGGGATGAACGTCGCCCTTCACCACAACCTCAGTTCTGCCCATACGGTAACGGGAGGGCCGAGAGTTGAGCTTGAGGATTGCGACTACGTCAGCGCGGGACCGGCGTTGATTCGGGACGGTGTTGCCGTTTCGGATTTTCTGAGCGAATCGGGGAAATTTGAAGCCGGCTTTTCGCTGCGAAGGCATCCCAGGACCGCCGTGGGCCAGAGGGAAGACGGCACGCTGGTATTCGTAGTGGTGGATGGCAGGCAGCCGAAGTTGAGCGTAGGGATGAGCCTGCCGGAGCTGGCCGAGTTACTGCTGGGTCTTGGAGTGTCGGATGCCTACAATCTGGACGGCGGTGGGTCGACGACGATGGTTATCCAGGGAAAGATTGTGAACAGCATCTCCGATAGGACAGGTGAGCGGCCGGTGAGCGATGCCATTCTGTTTTTCCCTCGGGGGGAGCATTCGGAAGGCCCTCAGAGCTTCAGGAAGCACCACTCCTTCGTCATGGGGACACTGCCCAGGGCAATCCCTTTTTCCCTGGCTACCAGCACCAGGTCCGAGGGGTTGTAGCCGTACCCGCCCTCGGGGTTGTAGAGCCCCGGTTCCATTGAAAAAGTCATTCCTTCTTCGAGCACTGTTTCGTCACCCAGAGAAATGTAGGGTTCTTGGTGTCCCTCCATTCCTTCTCCGTGAGCCGGGCGGTGGTAGATGTAGTTTTGCATGCCCTGCTTTACCTGGTAGTGGTGAATCGCTTCGGCCACTTCCTGGCAGCGAGTGCCTGCTTTGGACAACCGGACCTGCATCGCGGAGCCTTCGGCCATAACCTCCCACATCTTTTCCCGCTTCGAATCCCAGGGAGCAATCTGACAGGGGGAATAGAGCTCGCCGCCGTAGCCTCCGATCCTCACACCGCCTGAGATCTGAATCGAATCCCCCTTTTTGATCCGGTTGTGATGGAACTGGTTGGGGTGTGGGTAGGCGGTCCCGACGCCGGTTCGGCAACTGATGCCGATCTGGATGCCGACCGCCGTGTGGGGACGGCCATCCCGCTGGATGTCGTTCAGGACGAGATCATGGCCGTATTCGGTGGCCGCCATGCGGACCTGGAAGTCGGTGGCATCGGTTCCATATTGGAGGATGTAGTCCCGTGTGAAGGCGTGAATCCGGCTGAAATAGTTATAGGCTCTCTGCATCAGCGCAATCTCTTCGGGAGTCTTTACCACCCGCATCTTCATGCAGATGTCGCCGACTTCTTCGAATTTGGCGCGGGGAAGAACCGTGGTCATGCGCTTCAGAGTTCTTGCCGAGGGCGAGATATCCAACCCGATCTTCCTGTTGCCGAATCCGAGCTTTGCGATGCCCTTGAGTCTCCATTCGAGAAGGTCCACCGTCGGTCCCGTTGTGGTTTTTCCCTGGTTGGGAAATCCTCCCTCGGCGTGAGGAAAGTCAAAGTAGTAGTCGCCGTCGCTGAACCACCAATTCTTGACCAGGTCCCGGTCAAGTCCGGGGTAGAACCAGTGAACAGCCAGTTCACGGGTGGGGATAAAGCAGGCGAAGGGGCGCTCGGTGCGCGTATGGAAAAGGCCCGTAAAGTAGATGATGTTCCAGAGGTCGGTGAGGAGGATGCCGTCGAGTCCCCGCTCGCCCAGTTTTTCCTGCAGACGACGCACCGTGCTTTTGTGCCATTCGAGGGGGAGGCGGTCGACGGTGGCGGGCTTGGGATGGTCCGGGTTATTGCGAAGCAGGCTTACCGAGTTGCCGGAGACCTCCCTGCTTCTCCCGGAAGGGCCTTCGCCCGGACCGCAGGCGGTAGCCAGGGTTGTTCCCAGAGCCACGGCTCCGGACTTCTTGAGAAAATCCCTTCGCGTACGCATGCAGAGTTCCCCTCTTATGGAAAAGTCGAATGGCGAAGTCTAACGATGTCATTCGGCAGGGTCAAGGCAGATTATTCAAGCTGTGACCATGCCGGATCGCGGCCCGGTGTATTAATCCATGCCGGGCTTGACCGCCTGATAAAGCGGGTAGGCACAAAGGGTTTGCGCGAGTCATTTCAGCTTCTCCATTTCCGTCAATTCTCTACCAAAGATTGCGACGAGAGGCTTTGTTCAAAATCTCGACGACGTCTTCGCCCAGGAGGAACCGCTGCCGCTGGAGTTCGAGAACCGCCTCAGCATAGCGCGAAAGATAGCTTGCACGCGTGGGATAGCGTTCCCGCACCGAGGGGCGCGCGTCACCCGTCGAACGCCTTTCCTCAGAAGTTCCAGAGAAGGTTAGATAGGACCCGGACCATCGCGCCAGCATCCCCTCGGCGCCCACCTCGCGACTGCGAGTATTCCAGCCGGTATAGGTGGCCAGGGGTACGGCAAGGTCGGGCAGACGGATGCCCGCGCGTGCATTTCCGTCCTCATCCGCGGCAGGCACTCGCGTCTGGTAGACCCCGTTTACTCGGGGCGGAACATGGTCGGCAATCCCCTCGCTCTGCCAGCGCGGTCCGGGGTCAAGACGCAAGGGGACGAAAAACGATTCCGGCAGGCTGACGCCGGGGATCCTGGGGAAAGATCGGCGGTAGGATTCGAGGCTCACGAGCCCTCCATCCGAGATGCGCGGATAACGACTTTCCGGCGGCTCCTCGCCCGTCGTGACCCAGCGGTCGAGCGCCACAAGCAGCGCCCGCAGCAGCGGACGATAGTCGAGTACGTTGATCGGGTTGCGGTAGATGCCCCGGGCCGAGGAACTCCTCACCCCATGTTGGGCGCTTGCGAAAAAATAGAGCCTCACGTTGGAATCCAGCTCCGCATCCAGCTTTCCTTCCACATCGGTGTGTACCAGGGACGCCGCCCGCGCCCAGTATTCCGAGGAAGTCTGGGTCATGAAAATCCTGGGCAGATGCCCGCCGTTCCGTGCCCGGGTCAGCGTATCTCCCCGCTCGCCGGTGACGGGATCTTCCTGCATCGTGGAATTAAACGGGAAAAAGTCGGAGGGGAAAAGATTATCCTCATGATGGCTTCCATGCCGGGTCGTCTGGGCGAAGCGGTAGTTGAATTGTCCCTTGCCGCCTCCGGCCACATGTACGAAAGCGGCGTCGAAGACTGTGCGGTCTTTTTCATCTCCATTGAATCCATCGTAAAGGAAGTGGTTGATGAAACGCCCGGATTGGGAAACGCCGTAGATGTATGCGTGTTCAATCGTTCCGGCCAGAGGATTCGGCCGGCCTCTCTTATCCTGGAAATCGAAGCGGAAAAAAGAGACGGCATCCCGCACGGCCGCAAACCCCAGTCCTGCCAACTTTGGCTCCTTTCCCTCGTAGACCAGGTCGTACAACCATCCGGGACGAAATCCCTCCTTGAGGTAAAGGTGTGTAGGGTCGGGGATCGCCTTCCCGTCTTCCCAGCGCGCAAAGCTCCATTGATCTTGCGGAACCTCGGTGGGCGGACTCGATCGGAGTGGGCGCATGGTCAGGGTTGCTGTCCGGTGGTCGAGGCTGACGGCGGAGTAAGGGACGGAGTTGCCCCAGTAGAAAGGCCGGCTGAACGCCTTTTGATCGACCGTAATCTCCGCATAGATCTTTCCCGTTATGGTCTTGCCGTCCTTTCGGGCGATGGGCAGACCGATTTGCAGCCGGTCGTTGCCGGGCATCGCATCACCGTTCCACCCACACCACAAAACGGTGTAGCCTTCCCGCATGAGAAAACCGTTGCCTGCATCGGCCTTGGTGGTCGGGTTATTGCCCCCCCGGTTGTTAAAGGACGACAGGGCCACCTTGTTGCCGCGATTGTTCACATCGTAGAGGAGGCGCCGATTTCCACGGGAAGGGTCCGCCGGCATGAGCAGAAAGAAATCGGTCCAGAACACAACCTTCCCCTGGGCGTTCCTCGGGGCGAGCTTCAGGTCGGTGACTCTCTGGTTCGCCGGGTTCGTGACCTCGACTTCCAGAAAGAGCTTCCCCGCGATCTTTTCATAGGGGCCGGATCGGCCGAATGGTTGCCCTTCGGCAAAAACTTCGCGACGGTCGATCTGGATGCCTACGACTTCCGCCGTGACCGGCATTGCCATGCCGAGGACGAGCGGGACGACGAGAAGAGCACGATGGAAAGCGCTGAGCGAAAATCTTGGAAACATCAGGAATTCCTCCTTCCCAAAATTCTGCATTTCTGCATTGAGGGAGGAACCTCGCTTCTGGGGAGGTCAACCCTCTAATTCTCAAGTTTGTGGCGAGATGGGTGACTACGGTTATAATGGATTGACAGAGCAACTTGCAAATCCAATTTCGGCAACCGGCCGGAGAAGAAGCTCCGTGAGGAGGATAAGGAATGTCTGAGAAATCGTCGCCACGAGTAGGAATCGAAGAGTTCCTCAAGGATTTGCAGGCTTTAGGGGATTTTGGCTCCGAATTTGTTTTCCCCTACATCAAGGATCACCCGTTAGAGGCGGAATCCCTCAGACCTTTTCTCTTTTTTAGTTCGACATACTAAACTCGAAATCTTGTCTTCCAAAACGAGTGGTTCGAAGTGCTAGCTCTCTGCTGTGAAGAGGGTCAGGTGAGCAG
>JAPUME010000085.1 GCA_027294185.1 Acidobacteriota bacterium
GTATTGAAGATCGTCATCGTAGGCGGAACTGCGGAAAGCTATTCAATATAGCCCAGGCCCTGCAGGCGCTTTTCCAACGCCTCCTGAGATTCCGCCTCGTCGAGTTTTGCAATCTCTTTTTCGATCAAGTGCGTGACGAACTCCTCGACCGAGGAATATCCGGCCGTCTCAGCGCAGGTCTTTACTTTCTCGAAAAGCTCTTTGTCCAGTCTTATCTTGGGTCCAAACATCTGCTTTTCCTCACTCCTCGAATCCGAGCGCTCCTGGCGGCCCCTGGCTTACCAGAGAGCGCGGCCCTCCATAGAGGCATCCGGGGTAATTTCAAATTCTTTCAGAATGGTCGCCGCGAGGTCCATCAGCCGCGGTTCCGTAGTCGCGAGACTGCGATTGGCGAGGAGAATTCCCGGCACCAGATCGGCGGCAATGCAGTGATCGCCGCTCCAACGGTCCAGGTTATCCACAATCAGCTCGGTCGGCATGCGGCCCACGCTCGATTCATTCGAGTTCCGGTAGCCTCGATGAAATCCTACGATGAGGTCGGGCGCAAGCTCCAACCCTTCGCCCGAGAACACCTCGGCGCTTTCGTAAACCCTGGAGACGACCGGTTGATCGTTTGCCGGGTCCCGCACCTCGAGCAGACCCTGGCTGATCTCCTCCAAGAGGGCCGGAAGGTCCGAGGCCGAAACCATGCCGTAGGGTTCACGCCCCAGTTGGTTGATGTACAACCCGTTCAATCCCAGCCCGTAGGCCCTGGTGCGAGTCCAGTCAACGTTCATGAAAAATTCCGACTCCCCTTGCCGGGTCGGGTCCCTGAGAGTGATGTAGCCGTGATCCAACAGCCACGTATTCAAGTGAAACGCCCGGTACCAGGGAGCGAAGCCGTGGTCGGAGAGAATTATGATTGTCGTATCCTCCCCCACCTTCTCCAGCGTCTCACCCACCACCTTGTCCATCGCAAGATAGAGATTTTCGATCACGTCCCCATGGGCGGCGTCCGCTTCGGGATCGTGTCCCGGGTGCGCCGGGTCCATTGCGCGCCACATCATGTGCGAAACCTGATCGACGCTCGAGAAATAGAAAAACAACGCGCCCGTTTCAAACCGGTCGAGGAAGTAATCATACAGCCGCTTGCGCTCGCTAAAGACCTGCTCCGCCTGGCGGAGAAACTCCTCGTCGTTGAAGACCCCGTCCGAGAGCGCTTTTGTATCCTCCGCCATGCCCTGCGTGAAATAAGGGCCCACGGCATCGGCAATCTCTTTTGAAAATTCCGGCGGACTTGAAATGGGCAGTGCCGGCGCGGCGGGATTCAGGTTGACCGGCGTAACATAAAGCTCAAAATCGGGCCGCACCTGCTTCAAATAAAACCGGCAAATGCCCGACACGCTCTGCAGGTAGGGAATCAGATTGAACTCAACCTCCACCCAGTCGCTCCACTCCTTCTCCTGAAGGATGAACTCGGTATCCCCGATTACGATCTTGGCCAGCGGATTTTCCGGGTCCAGGTAGACGGTAATTTCCGCCGTGGCCTTGGGACGCTCCTTGAGGAACGTATTGGTCGGCCCCAGCAGAGCTGTCTCGATGGTGTCTTCGATAATCTCGACCCCCGTGAGCTCGCCTCCGGAAAGCTCCTTCTTGAAGCGTTCGGGAGCGGTGGTGAAGAAAGTGAAGCGCCCATAGGTGCCCTGAATATCCGGCGTGCCCATTCCTGAAAGCACGTGCGCCTGCTGGCCGGTGGCGGGGAAATTCGCCGGTATTTTGACCACCGTGGCCGGAATCCCATGCTCCTCGAGAATCTCCCACCAGGGGGTCCCCCGGCGTAGCTGCACGGCTTCACCGCCTGAGAGCGGGAAGACCCATTTCCCGAAAGAGAGCGTCCGCCCGGGGGCTTCCACCCTCGAAGTGGAGAGATACGGCAGCATGGTGTTCGGGTCCCGGTGAATGAAATCGAAGATGGCCGTATGCCCCGGGTTCATTCCCGTGATGAAGCTCGACCAAGCCACGGGACTCTGGGGAGGAATGGTCGTCGCGAGCGGCGCAAAGCCACCCTGTGCAGCCACGCGCTGGAAGTTGGGCATCTTGCCCTCCTCCATCAGGCCGCGAAGAATCGTATAGTCCATGCCGTCAATGGCCAGCAGCAGCAACTTCTTGCCGCCACTCTGCTCGCGGCTACATCCGCCCGCCACGACAACAAACGCGAGACCCAGGGCCGGCAGCAGCCTGCCCACAACCCCAAGCCTTGCAAATTTCTCTCGCATGTTCCTCATGAACTTTTACCCGGACTTTGAAGAAGAGATTTGCCGTCCATGAAAGCTGGAGGACGTATGCCGAACAGCTCCAGGATGGTAGGGGCCAAATCCATCAGCGCCGGACCCTGAGCGGCAAACTTGCGATTACTGAACATCACTCCCGGCACGAGGCGGGGGTCGAGAGAATGATCTCCACTCCAGGCCTTGGTGTTGTCATCAAAGATCGTGTCGTTCACCACCCCCGTCGCGCCTTTCCACGACACCCGGTAGCCGACGTTATAGCCGAGGATCATGTCGGGCGCGTTTTCGCGATAAGGGCCGCGGTAAATCTCCGCCGAATCAAAAACCTTGTTGATGCCGATCTTGCCGCGCTCTTCATC
>JAPUME010000086.1 GCA_027294185.1 Acidobacteriota bacterium
GAGATGAAAGTCGGAAGGCGGAAGAGGCGACTGCAGAAATCGTGGCTTATTTTCACCAGATGGTGGAGCAAGCCCCCGGCGGCCTGTTGGTTCTAGTCGAAGACAAGATTGCTTTCGCTAATCAAGAGGCGCTCCGCCTGATCGGCGCCGCAGAAGCCGGGCAGATTATAGGAAAAGGGCTCGAGGATTTCCTGCATCCTGATCAAAAGGAAGCGACCTCGGTTGAGCTTTCCCTCTTGAGTGTGGAGAAGAAGGAGATCGGGACCTTCGAGACACGGCTGGTTCGGCTGGACGGGCAAGTAAGGGAGGTTGAGTTAACCGCGCGTACTCTCAACTATCAGAAATTGGGGACGGTGCAACTGGTTTTGCGGGACACGACCGAGCGAAGATCTCAGGAAAAGGCCCGCCGCCACAACCTGGAACAGGTCCACGAAGCGGACAAGATGGAAGCGGTGGGGCGGCTGGCCGGGGGAATGGCCCACGCCTTCAACAACCTCCTGATGGTCGTGCGGGGCTACGCCGAGCTGCTGGCGGGTCGTCTTGGGCCGGAGAATCCACTCCACAAGCACGCCGAAGAGATTCAACAGGCCACCGAGAGGGCTGCCGCCCTGACCAAGCAGTTGCTGGCCTTCGATCGCAAGCAGATGCTGGTTCCCCGCGTCTTCGATCCCCACGTGGTGGTCCGTCGGGCGGAAAAGCTCCTGCGGCCTTTGGTTAGGCAGGATATCGAGGTAGTGACCGTATTGGATCCGTCGCTGGGCCGTGTCAAGGCCGACCCGGACCAGTTCGAGCAGGTCATCATGAATCTGGCATTGAACGCCCGGGATGCAATGCCCGGTAAGGGTAAGCTCCTGATCGAAACTTCGAACGCCGATCTCGATAAAGCTTATGAGGGTCAACTGGAGGGTATGCCCTCCGGTCCCTGTGTGATGCTGGCCGTGAGCGATACCGGGGTGGGAATTAAGCCCGAAGCGCGGCCTCACATCTTCGAGCCGTTTTATACCACCAAAAAACGGGGAAGAGGAACCGGACTGGGACTCTCCGCCGTGTACGGCATCGTCAAGCAGAGCGGCGGCCACATCTGGGTGTATAGCGAGCAGGGCAAGGGCACCACCTTCAAGGTTTACCTTCCGCGGGTCGAGGCTGCTGTGGATGGTTCTCCGGCGGATCCGCCCCTCGCCGTATCCGTTCCCGGAACCGAAACCGTGCTTCTAGTGGAAGACGAAGCAGGAGTGCGCAATGTGACCCGGGAATTCCTCGAGGCCAACGGCTATACGGTGCTTGAGGCCGGCGAAGGAAGCGAAGCCCTGCTGATCTGCGAGCGCCACCAGAGCCCTATTCACATTATGGTCACCGATGTCGCCATGCCCGGATTAACGGGTCCGGAGGTGGCCCAGCGTGCCCGCATCCTGCGCCCGGAGATGAGGATACTTTTCGTCTCCGGCTTCACGAACGGCGCCCTCCTGCACCACGGAATCTCGGAGGGCAAGGCCAGTTTCCTGCAGAAACCTTTCTCGCTCTCCGCCCTGGGGCACAAGCTCCGCGAGGTACTGAGGGCGGAAAAAAATAAGATCTAAGACGAGTCGGCGGACCTACCTCTTATTTCGTTCCTACCCTCGGGGCAGACGGTCAGCAATTTACCAAGCCAGTTTGGCGGGCAGGAACTCGGAGACCAGCTCTTCGTAGAAAGGACGGATCTCTTTCTGGTTGGGTCTCTCTTTGCTTTTCGAATAGAGGTCGAAGGGATTGAACTTCCGCACCCAGGCGAACATCTCCCGGTCGCGTTGGTTCATCAGGCAGGTATATTCTCCTTCCCGGTGGGCCGGGTAGAAGGAGTGATAGCGGATCATATAGAGTGATTCATCGGGCAGGTAATCCTTGACGACGTGATAGAGATACTCGTCGTGCCCCCAGGACATCTCCACGCGGTCCAGCCCGCAGTTTTCCTCATAGACTCCCAGCCGCGTCCGGTATTCGGCAACCTTCGAGTCCGGGTTCTCGGCGAAGAACTCCGGAAATACGATCTTGTCGGAAAAGGCGCAACCCAGCGGAAAGGTATCACCGACCACCGCCCATTGCGGTTCACCGAACAGGCAGAGGACCTTTCCGAGATCGTGGATGAAGCCGGTCAGAATGAACCAGCCGGGATGGCCGGCCTTGCGGATGGCCTCGGCGGTCTGGAAATAATGCTCGATCTGAGGCAGATCGGTATCCGGGTCGCTGTCATCGACCAGCGCATCGAGCGCCTCCATCGCCTCCCAAATGCTCATCGAACGCCTTGAGGCGGACAAGTATTCCTGCTTCTTGCCGCGAACGAAATCCAGAGTTTGGCGGGTATGATTCAGCAGGTAAAACTCCTTTACGGAGCTGCGCGCTTCGGCACGGTAGTCGCGGAACTCCCCCGCCTTCTTATTGGGGTCGGTAGCGACGAAGGGTTTCGAATCGTGGGTTTCGGGCTGTGATTCGGGCGGATAGCGGTCTTTCAGAAAGTCTTCCCACTCGTCCAGATTGGCAAGAGGTTCACGGGAGGAGTCTTTCTCAGG
>JAPUME010000087.1 GCA_027294185.1 Acidobacteriota bacterium
ATGGCGCCGCTCGGCTCATCCAGCACGATGCGCTCGATCCGGTGCATCGGATAGAAAGTTGTGGAGAGCCCCACGGTTGTTTCCTCCTTGGCCCGGACCTGGCGAAGGAAATCGTCGAAGGAGGGGAGTCCCACGCCCCGCACAGTGATGCCGGCCGGATTGAGCGACAGCATCTGGCCCCACACCTTTTCCTTGGGGTTCATCAAACTGACGACGATAATGGAGTTGGATTCGAGCAAGCGTCCCTTCTTACTCTCCGGCACGGGGGCAATCAAGAATTTGACCCGTGGGGGAGTGCCTCGGAGAATTTACCACGAACGGTTTGCAGGATAAAACTGTAAACGGCTGTTCTCTATCGCGCGTCCTGCTCCACCCTTTTGGGAAATGTTGATCGGCAGCGCGACCCGCCGCAATTGCCGAATTTCGGGCGCCTATAGTAGGATATAGGCTTCCTGCCCTCTAAGGTTGTCTTGAGCGGCAGGGAGTGCCTGAAAACCGGGGAAGGTTCCTAACAAAGTACCGTTCATCCTATGCAATTGAAGCTGGCCCACAGTCCCGATTCCGACGATGCTTTTATGTTTTACGCGCTGGCCAAAGGAAAGGTCCCGAGCGGCGACATCGAATTCGTCCATGTGCTGGAAGATATCGAAACCCTGAACCGGAAGGCGCTCGAAGAAGTCTACGACATCACGGCAATCTCCTTCCATGCCTATCCCTATCTATCGGACAAATACGGCCTGCTCACCTGCGGCGCGAGCTTCGGAGAAGGCTACGGGCCGCTGTTGGTCACGAAGAAACGCCTCGGACTTGAGGACTTGAAGGGACGGCGCGTGGCCATACCCGGAGCCATGACGACGGCCTTCCTGGTTCTGAAGCTGGCCCAGCCCGGGCTTGACACGGTAGTCGTGCCTTTCGACCGCATTCTCGAAAAAGTAGAGAATGGCGAGGTCGATGCCGGGCTGATCATCCACGAGGGGCAACTCACCTACAAGAAGCAGGGGTTTCATAAACTGCTCGACCTCGGGGAATGGTGGCAACAGCAGACGGGGCTGCCCCTTCCTCTGGGGGGGAATGCCATTCGCCGCGCTCTCGGGCCGGAGCGCATACGCGAGGTGGCCGGATTGCTCAGAGCCAGCATCGAATACGGACTGGGGCACCGCGAAGAGGCGCTGGCCTATGCCCTGCGGTTCGGCCGCGGCCTTGAGACCCAACAGGCCGACCGCTTCGTCGAGATGTACGTGAACCACTGGACGCTGGATTACGGCGAGAAAGGCCGGCAGGCGGTTCAAAGGCTTCTCGATTGGGGCGCTGAAGAGGGAATCCTCCCTACCCGTGTGAAAGTGGATTTTTTCTCCTGACCTCCGTTGTCGTGGCCTGGTTGGCGTGATAGCGCCGGGGGGAATCGTGGACGAACTCAGAAACACGGGAGTGTATGAGCCGAGAGAAACTGAACCAACTGGGTATTGACCTTCCGCTGTTTCCCACCACAACCGTGGGAAGTTTACCGAAGCCTGCCTACCTGGTGAAAGCCCGCGCAGAGTTTGGAAAGCAGAAAATCTCTCGCGCGAGTCTTGAAAAATACGAAAAGCAGGCCACCGAGTTCTGGATGCGAACGCAGGATGACCTCGGAATCGACGTTCTGGTCGATGGCCAGATGGCTCGCGGCGACGCGGTGGCCTATTTTGCGGAACAGATGGACGGGTTTGAAATGGAGAGGGCGGGGGACTCTTCCCGAAAAGGACATTCCGTCAAGCCTGTCATCACCGCAGAGGTGCGTGCCCGGCGGCCTATGACCGTCGATGGGTGGAGGTTTGCCCAGGGGCTGACGCGCAGGCCCGTCAAGGCGGTACTGACCGGCCCCTATACTCTCATGGACGAATCGGTCAATGAGCATTATGCGGACCGGAGGGCGGCATGCCTGGCGCTGGCGCGGGAAATCCGCAGGGAGACCGAGGCGCTGGTCGAAGCGGGCGCTAAGATTATTCAATTGGATGAACCAGCGGTCTCACGGCGGCCTGAGGAATTAGCCCTCGGCATCGAGGCCATGCACGTCGTTACCGACGGGCTGCCCGTGTATTTCATCGCCCATCTCTGCCGCGGACCCTATGAAAAAATCTACCCGGACATGCTGCGAATTCCGGTGGACAACTTCGACGTCGAGACATCAACAGACGGCCTCGAGGTGCTGGGCCTATTCGGAAAAAGTTCCTACACCAAGGACCTCAGCTTCGGAGTGGTGGATGTCCAATCCCCGCGGGTGGAAGACCCGCAGGTGATCGAGAAGAGGCTCCGTCAGGCGCTGGATGTTCTGCCGCGTGCGAGCTTGTGGGTGGACCCAGATTGCGGCCTCGGGACCCGAAGCGTGGACGAGGCCGTCGGAAAATTGAGCGCCATGGTTACCGCGGCCAGGTCACTCCGAAAGTCCGGAAATCCCTCATTCTTCTAAAGTTATAGCCAGGTTAGGGGCTCGGCTCGCCGTAGGTCAATCTCAGGGCCTTCGCCTCATTACCGGAGACCGTAACAATGACCAAGTCATCGTACTGGTCCTCAGGAATGCGGCATTCCTGCGATTCATCCAGTTGGTTCAGGCCGGGGCAGAGAGACTCGGCGCCGAATGCTTCTACATATTGGGGAACGGTATTGCTGTGAGCGGAGATTAGAAGTGTTTGCCCGGAATGCTCTGAGAGTACCCGATTGGCGAACTCTGCGATCTCCCCTGATTGGACTCGCGTAACCGACAATCCAAGATGAGCCGCAAGGGGTTCGACGGTCTTCTGGGTACGAAGGTACTGTGTAGCATAAAGTGCCGAAATACCTGATTCCCCAACCACACGAACCAGGGATTGCGCACGCGCTTCCCCGGCCGGAGTTAAGGGCGGGTCATCGGTCGGTGAGGAGGCCTTCTCTGCATGGCGGACCAGTATCAGCGTAGTAATGGGTTCAGTCCCGGTATTGTCCCCGACGCCGGTCCCACAGGATAAGAGCAGGACCGCAGTCATGCATGTCACGGTACCCTTGAACCATACCGGAAGATGATTGTTCCAAAACTTTCCTCCTGCATCATGTTTCATGCTGTCCCCCAGAGGTGGATTTGAATGCCCGCCCGAAAGTGGTTTCTGCCGAGGGAATGCACGGCAAGCTCTCCAAACGCGGGAACGGGTGATTCGATGAACCGGTGGGCGGAGTTTGCTTCTCTTCCGTTAGGATGTCAAGTTATGTGTGGTTTGGGGCGGGTGGAAAATCTCGCAAATCGACATTGGCGTTTGTCTCTGGCGTGAGCAGACCAAAGGGGTCGGAGAAGCGTTGGGGGTCGTGTTGGAAGAGAAAGGACTCCGATGAGGGGAAGAATTTCGGGCAGGTCCAAATCTTTTTAACCGTTTGGGACATTAGTCCCGAGGGGGGGGGGCCAAGCTACCTGCCAGGAGCAGAAATTGAGGAGGTGGCCACAACCCTCTAAAATTCTTTCACTTACCCCTTGACAGGTACCAAATTCATTCTTACACTGGTGAGGTCCTGTGGGTTGCAGGGGGGGAATCGGGGTGTCTTTATGGAACCGGGCGGTAGTGCGCTCTCTACTACCTCAAGGCGCAGGAGTACGCGTGTGCGCCTGGCCGTACCTGTATTAGTC
>JAPUME010000088.1 GCA_027294185.1 Acidobacteriota bacterium
CACCCTGGATGAGTTCATGCGCCAGCGCACGATGGGCGCAGCCGGTGAGCGAGTGGTCATCGAAGAATTCGTTCCGGGCGAGGAGGCCTCCTTCATGGTTCTCTCCGACGGAGAGCACATCCTTCCCCTTGCGCCCTCGCAGGACCATAAACAGGTTCTTGACGCGGACCGCGGCCCCAATACCGGGGGAATGGGGGCCTACAGCGAGGATCAGATTATCACCCCCGAGATGCGTGTCCGCATCATGAATGAGATTGTCGGCCCTACCTTTAAGGGACTTTCGAAAGAGGGCATCACCTTTCGCGGCATCCTTTATTGCGGCCTGATGCTCACCCCGGAGGGGCCGAAGCTGCTGGAGTATAACGTTCGTCTGGGCGATCCGGACGCCCAGCCCATATTGATGCGGCTTCATACGGACCTGATGGAGCTCTTCAACGGCGTATTGGA
Source organism: Acidobacteriota bacterium (assembly GCA_027294185.1). Taxonomy (GTDB): domain Bacteria; phylum Acidobacteriota; class Terriglobia; order UBA7540; family JAPUME01; genus JAPUME01. Next base: position 448 of record JAPUME010000088.1, read on the forward strand.
ACGCCGTCTGGATACGATTGAGCCGCGCTGGAGTCCCGACCCGGCGATCTGTGTGGTGATGACCTCTGCAGGGTATCCTGCCAAGCCGGAGGTGGGTCGGGCGGTGGCCGGTATTGACGACGCGGAAAAGGTCGGTGGGGTCAAAGTTTTTCACGCCGGTACGCGGCGGAACGAACAGGAATTGGTCTCATCAGGTGGCAGGGTGCTTGGGGTCACTGCGGCGGGGGAGAATCTGCAGACGGCCATCGAACGCGCCTACGAGGCGGTGAACCGGATTCACTTCGAGGGATGTCACTTCCGCCGCGACATCGGGCTCAAAGGGCTCAGGCGGCTGCTTAAGAAAAGTGGTCCGGTCAACTGAAAAGACTTGCCGGGCAGTTGTGACGCACTCGATGAAAGCGCCAAAGGGAAATCATGGGTAACTCGAAAAACGGTGAATCCAGCCCGCTGGTGGGGATCCTCATGGGGAGCGACTCGGATTTGCCCGTAATGGGGGAAGCCGCAAAGATGCTGAAGAAGTTCGGCGTTCCCTTTGAGTTGGAGATTAGCTCCGCACATCGCTCCCCCGAGCGCACCCGGCAGTACGCAACCACGGCCATCGAGCGTGGCCTGAAGGCTGTTATCGTCGGCGCAGGAGGGGCGGCGCATCTGGCCGGAGTGATTGCCGCCGAAACGACTCTGCCGGTCATCGCCGTGCCCCTCAGTGCAACGTCTTTAGGGGGGCTGGATGCGCTTCTCTCCTCGGTTCAGATGCCCAAGGGGATTCCGGTAGCAACGATGGCCATAGGCGCTGCGGGAGCGGTGAACGCCGCGATTTTCGCCTGTGAAATCATTGCCGGCTCCGACGCCAACCTTGCCGGGAAACTCCTTGAATACAGGAAAGAGCTCGCCCGCGGGGTGGCAGAAAAGTCCGAAAAGGCCAAGCGAGAATTTGAAGGGTAGACGCCGTCATCCACTGCCGACTTCCTCTTTTGTTCCTCTTGTGATCCCATACCATCGACGGCGGCACGCCCGATGGTGTACCATAACCCCAGATGTTCAATAAAATGGCCGAGGTACGGGAGAACATTCCGCTCAGCGGCGGCCATTACCTGCTTTCCCTTTACTCACCAGCCCAGGCCCGAGTCACACGGCCCGGCCAATTCGCCATGCTCCGCCTGCCCAACCGCTCGGACATCCTCCTGCGGCGGCCCATGAGCATCTACGATGTCAAGCCCGCCTCTCGCAAGTCGAAATCTCCGGCGCTGATTCAGGTTCTCTACAAAGTGGTGGGTCGCGGCACGGGGGCCATGGCGGAGCTCAAGGGGGGCGATGCGCTGGAAGTCCTGGCGCCGCTCGGGCACGGATACTTCCGGGAAGACTATCAGAGGAAGCTCCCTCAGGTGGATGAGGTAGTGCATGTAGCGGGGGGCATCGGCATTGCGGCGCTGCTGCTCGCGGCACGCGAGCTTCACAAACGAGGAATCCGACAACGCCTGTTTTTCGGCGGCAGGAGCCGGGCCGACCTGGTCTGCTACAAGGACTTCGGAGGGTTGGTTCAAAAAACGATTCTGGCGACCGAAGACGGGTCCCGGGGACACAAGGGTTTTGTCACCGTCCCTCTGGAGAATCACCTGGCAGGGAGCGAGCGAGGAAAGATTCTCCTGATGGTGTGCGGGCCCTGGCCGATGCTTGAAGCTTGCGTGGGGCTGGCGCGTAACTACGGGCACCCTTGCCTGGTCTCCATGGAAAACCGTATGGGATGCGGTGTGGGCGTTTGCCTGGGCTGTTCAATCGGGGTCAAGGGCGAAGGGCATGGCGCCTATGAAAGAGTCTGCACGGAAGGGCCGGTTTTCTGGGCCGACCACGTCCGTTGGGCGGGCGGCACTCCCGAGATTTGAATTTCCTGAAGGGGATATGAAAAAATCCTCCAGCGCCAAAAGTAAGAAGAAAAGAGGGGCTCCCCGCCCCGTGGGTCGAAAAGCGAAAGGGGAAAAGTTTACCCCCGACATGACGGTCGAAATTGCCGGGATTCGCTTCAAGAATCCGGTGCTTACGGCCAGCGGCACGTTTGGGTATGGGCAGGAGTTCGCTCAACTCATGGACCTGAACCGTTTGGGCGGCATCGTCGTCAAGGGGATATCACTTCAGCCCATGGAGGGGAATCCCCCGCCGCGGATTTACGAGACCGAATCGGGGATGCTCAATGCCATCGGCCTGCAGAATGTGGGTGCGAAAAGGTTCCTGGACGACAAGCTTCCCTTTCTGCGGGATCTGGACACACAGGTCATCGTCAACGTCTTCGGCTATTCCACTGAAGACTACGTGCGCACCATTGAAATTCTGAACCAGGGGGAGGGGATCGCTGCCTACGAGTTGAATATATCCTGCCCGAATACCCGCAGCGGGGGCATGTTTTACGGCAGCGACCCGAAACTGACGCATGAAGTTACGATGGCCTCGAAGAAGGTGGCCCGGGTTCCGCTCATCGTGAAGTTGTCGCCGAATGTTACCGACATCACCGTTTTTGCCCGTGCTGCCGAGAATGGGGGAGCGGATGCCCTCTCCCTGGTTAACACTTTTGTGGGAATGTCGATCGACATCGAAACAGGGAAGCCGCGCCTGTCGCACGGTACCGGCGGCCTTTCGGGCCCTGCCATCAAGCCACTGGCGCTCAGGCTGGTTTATCAGGCGGTTCACGCGGTTCGCATCCCGGTGATGGGCATTGGAGGAATCAGCAGCGCGGAGGATGCCCTGGAGTTCTTGATTGCGGGTGCAAAGGCGATTCAAATCGGAACGGCGAATTTCTACGACCCTCGTGCATCGGAAAAAGTAATCCGGGACCTTGAGGCGTACTGCAAACGGAAGCGCGTTGATCTGAACCGGCTGAGAGGAACGCATCTCGGATTTGAGGCCGCCGGATTGAAGAGGGAGTAGGAAAACTTGTGGAAAAGTTGTGGAAAGAAAGTGAAACCGGTTACACTTGCCAAAGCAGCGGCAACTGTATGTAATTCCAGCAGTTGACATTATGTCTTGGTATTTGCGTTCTTGACACGATAAGAAGCGTTTTGCTAGAGTGAGTTGTTTATAAACAAATTATGAAAAATGGAAGGGGGTTGGATCGGATTGGGAAGAGGGTTGGCGTGGTCATTGGCGCCGTGCTGATGAGTGCGTGTGCCATTCAACAAACCACGCGAGTATCTCCCTCGAACCTGCCTTTGCCGGCCCAGGAAGCCTCTCTGGATGAATTGCTGTCGCGCCTGAGGGATCGAAGCAATGCTTTTCAAACCCTTCTGGCTACAGCAGAGTTGATCCCGACGGCGGGATCGATCTATTCAGGCGTCATACGCGAATACCATGACGTCAAGGCGTTCATCCTGCTCGACAGGCCGTCACGATTTCGGATGGTGGGACAAGCACCGATTATCCGCAACAATATTTTTGACATGGTGTCCGATGGGGATGATTTCCGGCTTTCCATCCCTCCCAAGCGGAAGTTTATTGTGGGCAAGAACTCCTTGATGCGGGATTCGGAAAACGCCCTCGAAAATCTGCGGCCCCGGCATGTGCTGGACGCGCTGGTCTTCGAGCCCTTTGACGACGCCGATGAGAAATTTTTCCTCCAGGAAGGCCGGGAAGGAAACCGCCGGTATTATGTTGTCCATGCGGTTTCTGAGGACGGCTCCCGTCGAATCAATCTGAAACGAAAGGTCTGGTTTGACCGGGCCGATTTGGAGGTATTTCGCATTCAGTGGTTCGGGCCTGAGGGGAAGTTCGTACAAGAAGTCGATTACAGGGATTACCAGGATTTTGACGGAATTCGTTACCCCACGATGATTCAGTTGACCCGGCCCGGGGAGGACTACCGGTTGGGCATCCGGATTTCCAAAGCCACGTTTAATCAACCCATCGAAGCGGAGAAGTTCGTCCTGGATCAGCCGAAGGGGGCTGAGCGGGTCGAGCTGAGCGATGCGGGCGCCTCGGGAGGTGCAGGTGATCAATAAAATGGTCCTCTCGAACCTTATGCACCGGCCGGTGCGAACCTTCGTGAGTATCCTTGCGGTGGCCATCGAAGTGTCCATGGTGCTGCTGGTCGTGGGGTTGACTACGGGCACGTTGCAGGAGACGGCCAAACGGGTGGAAGGCGTCGGGGCTGAAATCATGGTCCAGCCTCCGGGGGCATCTTTTCTGATGGCGCTCACGGCGGCACCCATGCCGGTCAAGATCGGTGAAAGACTGGCCGAGCTGCCCCGGGTTTACGCGGTGGCTCCCGTGCTTATCAGCTTTAATGCCAGCGGCACCGGTGGGTTGAATCTGATCTATGGAATCGACATGGAAAGCTTCAATCGGGTCAGCCGCGGCTTTGTCTACCATGCGGGAGGCCCCTTTGAGCAGGAATTCGATGTGATCGTGGACGACTGGTATGCTAAAGCGCACAAGGTGGAGGTCGGCCAGACGATCAATCTGTTGAGCCATGATTTCCGAGTGGTCGGCATCGTCGAGCACGGCAAAGGGTCACGCGTTTTTATTCCCCTCGCAACTGCACAGGACCTTTTCGGGTCCAAGGACCGGGCATCGATCTTCTACGTCCGCTGCACCGACCCTTCCTTCACGCAGTTGGTCAAGGATGAAATTCGCGAAT
>JAPUME010000089.1 GCA_027294185.1 Acidobacteriota bacterium
ATGCGCACCGTAGCGGAGAAGACCCGTGCGGCGGGGAAGATTGTCGGCTCGTTTGCCAGGGATGTTTCCTACGCCCGCACCCTGTTGGAGCTGGGCACGCGCTACCTGGTCTATGGCGTCGACGTGGGCGTCTATCTCGAAGCCTGGCGGGAGCGGGTGGCCGCGCTAAAGGGCCGAAAAGGTTAATGGGTTAGGCGAATGGCAAGATCAAGAGTTCGCGGGAAGGAAAACACGATTCTCGCCGTATTCGCGCACGCTGACGACATGGAATTCGTGGCGGCGGGAACATTGCTCCATCTTGCCGACCGCGGCTTCAAGCTCCACACCGCCATCATGACCAGGGGCAACTGCGGCAGCACGCACGATGCTCCCGCCGTCATTGCCCGCATCCGCCGCCGCGAGGCGACCGATTCGGCCAGGCTGCTCGGCGCTTCCTTTACCTGCCTCGAGGAAGATGACCTGAATATATTTTATGACAAGCGAACCCTCGGCAAGGTGATGGAGTTGGTTCGGCGGGTGAATCCCCGGCTGGTTCTTACGCACTCACCCAGTGACTACATGGTGGACCACGAGACGACCAGCCATCTGGCGCAGACGGCCTGCTTCGGGGCCCTGGCGCCGAACTACAAGACCGGCGTGCGCCCGGCTGCCCGACCCACCGGTTTCATTCCGCATCTCTACTACGCCGCCCCGATGGGCGGGCGGGATATCCTGGGGAGCCCCGTTCGATCTTCCTTGCTCGTCGATACTTCTGACGTTTTCGACCGCCAGATGGAGATGCTCGCCTGCCACAAGAGCCAGCGCGAGTGGCTGCTGGCTCATTTAGGCATGGACAATTACACGGAGTTCCTTCGCCGGCGCTCGGAGGAACAGGGCAGGGAAGCCGGCGTGGCTTTCGCCGAGGGATTTCGCCAGCATCTGGGCGGCGGCTTTCCCTCCGACGATGAACTGACCCATATCCTGGGAGAACGAGTCATCAAGAACCCCGGGACTCAGACGTAAAGAGCCTTTTCCGAAGGTCTCGGACTCTCCCAATTTCCCCCACCTGAGCCGCCGCATTGCGGAAGGCACTTCCTGAATCGCTCCGAGACCGGTTTACCTGGAGGGTGCCGGGGAGCTACTATAGTGGGTATGGGAAGGATCTTTGGCTACCTGTTGCAGCTCGTTTTTGTGTTCATCCTGCTGCGGTTCCTGTGGCAACTGCTGCGCCGCTTGATCGGCGGCGTGCGTAGGGCTCAACAGGCGCGGGGCCGCCCATCCTCCCCTCCGTTTTCCGCCGCTTCCGAGAAGACCTTTCGTGACCCGGTCTGCGGGATGTTTGTCTCACTGGAACTCTCCCACAAGCTGAAGTCAGGCCCGGAAACCCTCCATTTCTGCTCCCATGAGTGCCGGGAGAAGTATCAAGCCCAAAGAGTCCATTAGCCGTTTCTGCCGGCCGCCGCCAAACCCTTCGGGAGGGGATTAAATTCTTGACACCCTGCGGAGGGAATGGTATTTTTTCCTTAGTATAGTTATGCATAACATGCATAATTATTACATTGGGAGCAGGAGCTTTCAGGGCAAGGGATGTCTCGTGAAGAGTGAGATTCAGGAGATCGAAAAGCAGGGGCGGGAAGCGGTCGGGGGGGTGAAGCGACAGCCTGTCCGGGTGGGGCTGGTCGGCGCCACCGGTTATGCCGGCCGTGAGCTGATGGTTCTGCTCTCGCGCCACCCCGGTGCGCGGCTGGTCCACCTGATGTCTTCCGGGCGCCACCGTAGGGAATCCTTTCCCATCGAACGGGTGCACCCCTCCCTGCGCAAGAAGGAATCCTTGATTTGCGTTCCCTTGCGGGAATCCGAGTTGCGACGGGAGGATCTGGACCTGGTTTTCCTGAGCACGCCCCACGATGCTTCGGTCGAGTTGATTCCCCCGCTTCTCGAGCGAGGCTTGCGGGTCATCGACTTGAGCGGCGGCTTTCGGTTGCGCAACGCTGAACTCTATCCGAAGTGGTACGGATTCGAGCACCATGCTCCGGCGGCGCTTGAGGAAGCAGTCTACGGCGTAACGGAGCTGGCAGGGGAAGCTGTGCAAAGGGCCCGCTTGGTTGCGAATCCGGGTTGCTACGCAACGGCGGCGATACTGGCGCTGGCGCCTTTGCTGGAAGCCGGTTGGCTTTTGAAAGAAGCCGAGATCATCTGCGACGCCAAATCCGGTGTGAGCGGGGCGGGCCGCGCGCCGAATGAAACCACTCACTTCGTCGAAGTCAACGAAAGCTGCCGAGCTTACGGATTGTTCAGCCATCGTCATGTGCCGGAAATTTTGCAGGCCTTGCATCTCGATGAGGAGCAATTTCGATTTACACCTCACCTGATTCCCATAACGCGCGGCATCCTTGCGAGCCTCTACCTGCGGCTGGAGAAGAAGCGAAGCCGGGAGGAGGTCGCGGGTCTGTTTGAAAAGTTTTACGGGCGCGCCCCGCTGGTGCGGGTTTATGCGGACCCCACGTTGCCGGAAATCAAGGCCGTGCAGGGGACGCAGTTCTGCGACCTCGGGTTTTCGATGGATGAGACCGGGCGACGCCTCACGGTGGTCTCCTGTCTGGACAACCTGGGGAAGGGCGCTGCCGGTCAGGCCGTCCAGAATATGAACCTGATGTTCGGATGGGATGAAGAGACGGGGCTGCTGTGAAGCTGGTGGTGAAGGTGGGCGGCAAGGTGCTGGAGCAGGCCGCGCTCAGGCGGCGGTTGGTTCGGCAGATGGTTCGCTTGTCGCGCGCCGGTCATGCGCTGGTTGTGGTTCATGGCGGCGGGTCCACGCTGACGGCCATGCTTAAGAAGCTGGGTATTGCGACTCGTTTTATCTCCGGCCTGCGCTACACCGACACGGCCACGCGCGACGTGGCCCTGATGGTTTTGGCCGGACTTGTGAACAAGCGTCTGGTGGCGGACTTCATGTCGATGGGAGGATGCGCGGTCGGGCTGTGCGGCGGCGATGCAGGGTTGGTGCGGACGCGCAAGCTGCGGCTGCGCTCGAATGGACGTCTGCGTGATCTCGGATGGGTGGGCCGTCCCGACCGGGTGAATTCGAGATTTCTCGGAAAGCTCATCCGCGACGGCGCGGTGCCGGTGGTAGCGAGCCTGGGGCTGGGCGCTCGCGGCCAGTACTACAACGTCAATGCGGACGATCTGGCGGCGGCGTTGGCAGTCTCAATGAAGGCAGACCGGTTGATTTATGTTTCCGACACCGATGGCGTATGGGACCGGAAACGGCGGCGTCTGCCGGTCATTCAGGTGAAAGATATTGGAGTGCTGGTGCGGCAGAAGGTGGTGACCGAAGGCATGGTGCCGAAGCTTCTCTCCTGCGCCCGCACGCTGAAAAGAAACGTATCTGAAATTCTAATCCTCGGCGCGCAAAAGCCTGATGTCCTTTGGCGTTCGATTGTAGGGAAAGAGAAACTCGGCACGCGGATTGTTCGAAAACCATGAACTTGAAACAAGTGGCGCAAAAAGAGAAAGACTTTCTGATTCCCACCTACCAGCGTCTCCCGGTGATGATGGTGAGAGGAGAAGGCTGCTTTCTCTTCGACGATGAAGGGAA
>JAPUME010000009.1 GCA_027294185.1 Acidobacteriota bacterium
TTTCCGTAGCGCGTGTAGACGTAGCCTTCCTGCTTCTCCTCAAAGATTGCGGCCAGCTCGTCGGTGCTAGGTGCAGCGAAGCTGCTCGACATGTAGATGGGCGTGTCTAAGGCGCCGGTGGTAGGGCAGGGTCCTTCTCCCGCGTGTACGGCCATAGTCTCAATTTGGAATTCATCCTTCATTGCAGCACCTCTCCCGCGAATCATGAGCGTGTGGCGGTTTGTTTACCATATCTCACACTTCCATCTGCGGCAAGCATCGGGTGCCCGGCATCCAGGCCGGAGGGAATCTGAGTGATTCCCCTTTGTCAAATGAGACTGGTGAAGGCCTCCGAGGTCGTGATAGCATTGGGGTTCCGTTTAAGAAATACCGCCGTCAGGAAGGATCGACCGCCCTTGAGGAAATTGCTCCCGGCTCTGTTGATATTCGTTCTACTGCACGTCCCGAGCGTCATACCCGAACGGGGTTGGAGCCTGCAACTGGAGCGCTACACTCGTGTCGGCCACCGGGTGCTGGCCCCCGGGGAATATCACGTCAGGGTCACGAAGAACGGCCATTGTGCCTCCGTGTGGTTTCTGTCCTCGGGGAGAGTGGTGGCAAAGATGAATGGGCGGCTTGAAAAATGGGTGTCATCGTTCGAGGAGACGGGTCTCTATTACCGGGGCAGGCGAGCTGAGGGGATCTTCTTTGAGGGTGAAAAAGATGCGGTGAGCTTCATGGGTCCGACGCGCGGGCTTGCAGCCGGAAAGGATAACCTTCCAACTCTTGCGGCCTGCACCGGCTAAACGCGCGCAGCTTGCTTAAACCTTCCCCAACTCCCCCAATTCCTTCAGGAAATAAGCCACACTCAGAATGCCGTTTTGAAAATTGCTCAAGTCGATGCGTTCGTTGGGCGCGTGAGCGTTTTCATCCGGCAGTCCGAACCCCATCAGGATTACGGGAATATTGAATGTATCCTGAATGTCGGGAATCAGGGGAATCGACCCGCCTTCACGGATAAAGACGGCACGACGCCCGAAGCCCTTCTTGAGAGCCTTCTGCGCAGCCTGGAAGAAGGGATGCGTGTAAGGCGCGACCCAGGGCTTGCCCAGGCTGTGTACGCGGAATTCGAGCCGCACGGTATTCGGGGTGAGCTTTTTCAGATGCCGCTCGAGGAGCCGAGTGATCTTTTTCGGGTCCTGGTTCGGGACCAGGCGGCAACTGATCTTGGCGTGTGCTTTGGCCGGAAGGACGGTCTTGGCGCCCTCGCCGGTGTAGCCGCCCCACAGGCCGTTGATCTCGAGCGTGGGCCGTGCCCAGAGCCGCTCCGGCGTCGTGTACCCGGCTTCTCCCGAGGGACGAACCGCGCCCGTGGTCTGGAGAAAATTCTTCTGGCTGAAGGGAAGCTTTCGCAGGGCTGCCCGCTCCTTTTTCTTGATCGTCAGGACGTCTTTGTAAAATCCGGGAATCGCAACGCGGCCCCTTGCGTCATGCAGCTTGGCGATGATCTCAGATAGTACGGTGAGGGGATTCGCCACGGCTCCCCCGAACGAGCCCGAGTGCAGGTCCTGCCCGGCGGCGGTCACTTCCACCTCGTAATAGGCCAGTCCCCGCAATCCATAGCAAATCGAGGGGATGCCGCGGTCGAGCATGGGCGAGTCGGAGATCACCAGCGCGTCGGCGCGAAGCAACTCCTTGTGCTGGTCGAGGATTTCCGAGAAGTTAGGGCTGCCGATCTCCTCTTCTCCCTCGATGATGAACTTGACGTTCACCGGCAGCCGCTGCCCGCTTTTCAAGAAGCTCTCGGCGGCCATCAGGTGGAGGTAGTGCTGACCCTTGTTGTCGACGGTGCCCCGGCCGTAGAGCTGTCCCTCTCGAATCTTGGGGTCGAAGGGGGGCGAATCCCACAACTCCAGCGGCTCAGCCGGCTGGACGTCGTAGTGGCCGTAGATGAGCACGGTGGGCATGCCGGGCGCATGCAGCCAGTCCCCGTAAACTGCGGCATGCCCCGAGGTAGGAAGGACCTCCACGTTTTCGAGTCCCGCTTCCCGCATCCGCTCGACCAGGAACCGGCAGGCGCGCTCCATGTCTGCGGTGGCCTCCACCTTGGTACTGACGCTTGGAATCTTTACGTATTCGATAAGTTCTTCTACATAACGTTGTTCATTGGCTTCGATGTAGGTGGCTACGGTATCCATGGTGACTTCCTCCCCTAAATTCGCTGGTGAAGACCCTACGTTACCGAAACGCTTGACCCGGCGCAAGGTTAACTTCTTCGAAAGCAGGGCCAGAGGATCCATCTGTTGGGTCACCTGACGAACGCCACGGAAACCGGCGCAGCCGACCCTCGGTGAGTCGGGATCGTTCTCCTGCGGCGGAACAAACCGGTGTCGGGAGTGCGGGCCGGCGGTCCACGACCCGGAAAACCGGACCATTCGTTACGCTGCCTTCATCGACACTGATTCCCTGGCCACGGGGAAATACTCCATCCTCTTCACCCTGCCGAACGGCGGTTCCCGCAAAATATGCAGGGTAGCGAAAGATTTTACCCTGGTGCCCTGACAGGGCATTTCCTGCCTTTCCCCGCGAAAGACCGTTAAAGAAAAGTTTTCCGAAGAAGATGGGAAGCACGGACGTCGATTCCTTCACTCCCCTGTGCGGACCCGCTTTGGGTGGGCTGGTGTCGATGGTGTAAGATAATAAGACCC
>JAPUME010000090.1 GCA_027294185.1 Acidobacteriota bacterium
GACCGACGCATCCACACTCCCCTCAGAAACCCGAACCCGCCGCGCTCGGCAAGTAACCCGTGGGTAGAGTTACGAGACGGGGTGGCGGCGCCGAATTCCGAGTTTATTGAGGAGTTGGTTTGGCTGAATCAATTCGATACATGGCGACCGGACGGCGCAAGACGGCCGTGGCCCGGGTGATCCTGCTCCCTGGGGAGGGCAAAGTCGTCGTCAACGGGCGACGCTTTGAAGACTATTTCCTTGAGGAGGGATTGCGCGTGGCGGTTCGCAAGCCTCTGGTGGCAACCGAGAACGCCGACAAGTTTGACATCCGCGTCAACGTCTTCGGGGGAGGCATGCATGGTCAGGCGGATGCCGCGAAGCTGGGAGTTGCGCGGGCTCTGCTCATCTATAACGCCGAGTTGCGCCCCCAGTTGCGCAAGGGCGGCTTTCTGACCCGTGACCCCCGAGCCAAGGAACGAAAGAAGTACGGCCAAAAGGGAGCCCGCAAGCGGTTCCAATTCTCGAAGCGGTAAACCGGGTTGTGTTCGGCTTCTCTCCGATTTCCCCTTCGGCAACTTCTCTGGAAAATGCTCCCCGCCAGGGGGAGTGGTGCATGAGCGAGCTTAAGGAGGTTGGTTGGTAAACATCAGCATGAAAGATTTCCTGGAGGCGGGTGTCCACTTCGGACACCAGACCTCCCGGTGGAACCCCAAGATGAAGGAATTTATCTATGGGGAACGGAACGGCATCTACATCATCGACCTTCAGAAGACTCTCCGGCAGTTTCGCGAAGTCATTCAATACATTTCACAGGTCTCGAGCGAGGGCAAAAAGCTGCTCATGGTCGGAACCAAACGCCAGGCCCAGGAAGCCGTTAAGGAAGAGGCCCTGCGTTGCGGGATGTTCTACGTCAACCACCGCTGGCTGGGAGGCCTGCTGACCAATTACGCCACGATTCAAAAGTCCATCCTGCGCCTGAAAGAGCTGGACGAGATGAGCCAGGACGGCCGCTATGAGCTGCAGACCAAGAAGGAAGTTCTAAAGCTGGAGCGCGAGCGGAAGCACCTGGAGGCGAACCTGGCAGGCATCAAGGATATGGACGGACTGCCGGACGTTCTCTTCGTCATCGACTCCCAGAAGGAAGATATTGCCGTTCGAGAAGCCCGCCGGCTGGGCATACCCGTAGTCGGCATCGTGGATACGAACTGTGATCCCGACAAGGTGGATTATGTAATTCCCGGCAACGACGACGCACTGCGCGCCATCCGCCTGTTTTCTTCCCGGATTGCGGATGCGGTTCTGGAGGGAAAACAGATCGCTCTCGACAAGCAGTTTGAAGCGGAAAAACTGGCTGCCGAACAGGCCGCGGATGAGTTGGAAGCGGCTCGGGAGGCGGGAGCGCTTCCCCCGACCGAGGGCGATGTCCCCGTCGAGCCCGAGGCAGAGACCGCAGCCCCGGAGGGAGCCAAAGCGACCGGTGTTTCCGTGGAAGATTTCTCCCAGCTCCAGGTTGAGGCGGGTTCGGGAAAAGCGGGGAATTCCGACGGAGAGCAGGGGTAGAGTGTCCCCGCGCCTGCGAAACAGAAACCCTGGGACATGAAGTTCTAGGCGGACCGTTCCTTTGAGACGGCCAACCTTCTTGGGCCCTTCGATTTTTTCATCTTCCCCCCTTTTTTTTGGTAAGTGAGGATTCGGAACCTTTCGGGAGAAGGGGAGAGTTGGCGGACGGCGACGTTCCGGCCCGTGTGCAGGCGAGGGAGTTCAGTCGAACGATGAAGATCACCGCCGAGCAGGTCAAGAAACTCCGGGATCAGACCGGAGCGCCCATGATGGAATGCAAGCGGGCGCTGGAGGAAGCGAAGGGGAACACTGAGGATGCACACACGGTTCTTCGCAAGCGCGGGCAGGCGGCGGCGGCAAAGCGCGCCGGTCGGGTGACCACCGAAGGTCTGGTCGGTTCCTATATCCACGCCGGCGGTAAAATCGGGGTGATCGTCGAGGTCAATTGTGAATCGGACTTCGTGGCGCGTAATGCCGAGTTTCAGGGACTGGTGCATGACCTGGCGATGCATGTTGCCGCCACGGCGCCCCGTTTCATTCGCAAGGAAGAGATTTCCGAAGAGATTCTGGTGAAAGAACAAGAGGTGCTCCGGGCGCAGGCGGAAAAAAGCGGCAAGCCCGCCGCCGTGGTGGAGCGCATGGTCGAGGGAAGATTGGGAAAGTTTTACGAAGAGAGCTGCCTTTACGAGCAACACTTCGTTCGCGACCCGGCGCAGACCATTGCCGAGCTGATTGCTTCCAAGGTGGCCAAGTTCGGTGAAAATATCAATGTCAGCCGCTTCTCCCGATTTAAGATAGGGGAGTGAGAGCTTCTGTCCTCGGGCGACACCGAAACCGCCGCAGGCGGGACGGAACGCCTCACAACCCTGAAATCATTTACCATTCTCGGCGACTGCTAAACTGTTAAGCTGCGTGTTTCGCCGTCGCGACCGGCGCCGGTAAACAGACCGGCCCACGATTCCACGATTGAGCTCTCCTTATGAGCGATCCAGCCTATCGACGAATCCTTCTAAAACTGAGCGGAGAAGCCCTGGCAGGTGAACAGGGCCATGGGATGGACCCCGAGGTTGCCCTGCGAATCGCTCACGAGATCAAGGAAGTCCATGAGCTCGGGGTTCAAACGGGTATTGTGATCGGCGGAGGGAATTTCATTCGCGGCATCTCGGCCAGCGCCCACGGCCTGGACCGGGTGGTCGGGGACAATATGGGCATGCAGGCGACGATCATCAACTCGCTTGCATTGCAGGCCACGCTGGAAAAGATCGGGGTGCAAACCCGGCTGATGACGGCCATCGAGATTCGCCAGATTGCTGAGCCGTTTATTCGCCGCCGGGCCGTTCGCCACCTGGAGAAGAAACGGGTGGTGATTTTCGCCGCCGGAACCGGCAACCCCTATTTTTCCACCGATACCGCCGCCGCCCTGCGGGCGATGGAGATCAATGCAGAGGTGATCCTCAAAGCCACCAAGGTGGACGGTATCTACGATGCCGACCCGGTCCAGGTGAAGGATGCGAAGATGTTCCCCAGGATCACTTACCGGGATCTGATCTCCAAGGGCCTCTCCATCATGGACACGACGGCTGTCTCTCTCTGTATGGACAACCGTCTGCCGATCATTGTTTTCAATCTGAATGTTTCGGGTAATATTAAGCGTGTCATATCCGGTGAAAAAGTGGGATCGCTGGTAACGCCCTGAGATTCAGGACCGAGGGGAGGTGAAGATGACGAAACCTGTCATAGACCAGGCCCGAGTTCGAATGGAGAAATCCCTGATGGACTTTCAGCGTGAAGTCGCCTCCATCCGCACCGGCAGGGCTTCAGTATCGGTTCTGGATTCGATTCGAGTGGACTATTACGGGACTCCGACGCCCGTAAACCAGGTGGCAACCCTGGGAGTCCCCGAGCCTCAAATGATTACCGTCCAACCCTGGGACCCGACCCTTCTTCCGGTTCTGGAGAAGGCCATCCTCTCATCCGACCTGGGGCTCAATCCGGCGAATGACGGCAAGATTCTTCGTGTTCCCATCCCCCCCTTGACCGAAGAGAGGCGTAAGGAGTTGGTCAAACAACTTCACAAGGTGCTCGAAACTCATCGCATGTCGATTCGAAACGTCCGCCGCGACGCCAACGACGCCACCAAAAAGCTGATGAAGGATAAGAAAATTTCAGAAGACGACGATAAGCGCGCCCACGACGAAGTTCAAAAGCTCACCGACCGCGAGATCGAAAAGCTGGATCAGGCGTCGAAGGCCAAGGAAAAAGAGATTATGGAACTCTAGTCGTTCCCTTTGCGTCCCCCTGGCATTCTGCCTGGCCGGTTTATGTTCCCCTGGATTTCTCCCGAAGGAGCCATCCCCCCGGACGGGGTACCCTTTTTTCCGCTTTCAGCGTATAAATCTCTCAAATCCGTGCACCAGCCAAGTCCTTAGGTGAGAATGACTTGCGAGCAGTGTGGGTGACGATCTCCGTGTGCATTGCTTGAATTGAAGGGGGCCATTCCCTAGAATCGATCTTAGGCGTATGACAAGCTTGGCACAGATCGAAAAAATCGTCGCCTCCACCCGGCCCGGGGAGGATCAGGAAGTCCTTCGCAAGGCCTACGAATTCTCCGTCGCCGAGCACGGGACGCAGCGGCGCCTCTCGGGTGA
>JAPUME010000091.1 GCA_027294185.1 Acidobacteriota bacterium
CACGCTGCGCGTAGCAGCCTGTGACGAGAATCTTGCAGCCGGGACTCTGGCGATGAATCCGGCGGACGATTTTTCGCAGCTCGGCGTCAGCGGTGGCGGTTACTGTGCAAGTGTTGAGCAGGGCCACGTCGCAGGCTTCAAGCTCCGAGGCCTCTTGCCATCCTTCTTCGAGCATTTGCCTCTGGAGCGCGGCGCCATCGGCCTGGTTGGTACGGCATCCGAAGTTAAGAACACGAAAGAAACCCATCGCACTTCCATTGTATTGGCTGGGAAGGAAACGCTCAACCCTTTTTGGGGACAGGATTCTTCCATTCATTTCATCTTACGGTTGGGAAATGGCGTGCCAGAGGTCCGAAAATGCCGAAATATAGCCGAATCCGAATGATTCAACCCGAAGGGAATTCTCTTCTGTGGTAAAGTAATAGAATAACCCATTGGCGAGGAGACCTCCCCGGTGGGTGAACGCACAGGGCGATAGTCGATAGTCGGGCCACCCATCCGGCGCAACCGTTGACCGTAGGCTCCCCCTTAAAGCCATAACTATATGATTTCAAAGGCCGAATTCAGGTTATCCAAGGTCATGATGCTCACAGTGGGCCACTTTACCGTGGACTTCTATGCGGGTTTCATTCCGGTGCTGGTGCCGGTGCTGCAGCGGGCCATGGGTTTTACGCTTACCGAGGCAGCGATCCTGGTTTCGGCTTTCTCGCTTTCGACCTCATTCTCGCAGACATTTTTCGGAGTGTTGTTCGACCGCTGGCACAGTGTCCGTCTGGTGGCCTTAGCACCCATGCTCGCCGCAGTTACACTGAGTTGTATTGGGATCATGCCAACCTACACAAGTCTGATTTTCCTGGTCATCGCAGGCGGTCTGAGCATTGCTGCATTTCACCCCTACGGAGCGTCCCTGGCGGCACTTGAGAGCGGGCCCCGCCACAGTGTCGGCATGTCAATTTTCGTCACCGGCGGCACGATTGGCGTGGCTGCGGGAGCCCTGGCGGCCTCGGCGCTGGTGAACTGGGGAGGCTTATCGGCAACCCTTTACGCCGTGGGTTTCGGATGTCTGGTTGCCTTCCTGATTCGCCGCAACATCGACGGAAGGCCCATGCCCCATGAGGGAAAATCTCAGGAGGAGGCAGCGCTGCCCACAGGCTATGGATTGCTGATGAGCCTGGGAATTATGTCTATGATTCGAGCCATTGTCATCCTGGGCTTCCAGACCTTTGTGCCGCTCTAACTGACCGAAATCGGCACTTCGCTCCCTACCGTAGGCTTGACCCTGTTTGTATTTGGACTTGCGGGAGGCATCGGAGGTTTAACCGGCGGTTACTGGGCCGAGCGCATCGGAGAAAAAGGAGTGCTGTTTGCCTCCTTCCTGATTCCCATTCCTCTCTTTCTCGGGTATCTCCTTTTGGGGACTTCCGTTGCGGGCATCGCTTGCTTCGGCCTGGGAGGTTATTTCATCTTCACCGGCGTACCCATTTTGATCGCCATCAGCCAGCGCAGTTTTCCCAGGCGGGTCGGGACGATTTCGAGCATCGTAATGGGTGTGAGCTGGGGGATGGCGGCGGTCAGCATTACCCCGGCGGGAATGTTTGCCGAAAGATTCGGGCTTTACTCGTTACTCTGGATTCTGGGGTTGATCGGTTTCGCGGGCTTCGCCGCCGTGCTACTGCTTTTTCGCCGGCAGCCTGTCCCGGTGGCCCCTTCGACTCAATCCGAACCCAAGGGTGTGGGCTGGAAAACAACCTGATCTCTGTTTCCTCACCTCGTCAGTTCAATTCCTCCCAACAAAAAAATCCCAGGGCGGGTGGTTTCCGATCGAAAACCACAGCCCCGGGATTCTCTCTTGAGGTCGTTCGTTTCTTGACCAGCCGATTCGCTTACGCCACTTCTGTCCGTCCGGGGATGGCCACCGGCGGCACCGCCAGGTCACCCCATTCGAGCCGGCTGGGTCCCAGGCTTTCGGTGGAGTTGAGTGCCTGCTCCCAGGTGATGGCCTTGCCGGAATAAGTGGACATCCGTCCCATGATCGCCGTCATGGTGGCCTCGGCGACGGTTTTCAACTCGTTGATGTGGGTGCCGGAGCGGATGTGCGCGATCAGGTCCGTATGCTCCTGCACGTAGGGATTGTTGTCCTCGCCCTCCAGCTTCCAGTTCTTGCTTCCGCTGATCGTATAGCGGTCCGCCTGGCAAAATCCCTTATCACCGGTGAGCGCCTCCGAGACATTCCGTTCACAGCCGAGAATCTGCCGGCACATGCTCATCAAGTGCGTGCCGTCCTCATATTCGTAGTCGATGGCGAAGTGATCGAAGATGTGGCCGTAGGCGGGGTCGATCCGCACCTGCCGTCCGCCCATGCCCATGGCGCGGACCGGGTGCGAACCCTTGGCCCAGTTGACGACATCCAGATTATGGACATGCTGCTCGACGATATGGTCGCCTGAGAGCCAGGTGAAGTAGAGCCAGTTGCGAATCTGCCATTCCATATCGCTCCAACCCGCCATGCGCGGCTTCACCCACAAGTCCCCCATGTTCCAGTAGCAGCGGGCGGCCACGATGTTGCCGATGGCCCCGTCATGAACCCGCTTCATGGTTTCCAGGTACCCGGTCTGGTGGCGGCGCTGCGTGCCGGCGACGATGTTCAGCTTCTTCCGGTTCGCCTCTTCGTAGAGTTCCAGGCAGGTGCGGATGCCGGGACCGTCCACGGCCGCCGGCTTTTCGGTGAAGATATGTTTGCCCGCCGCCACGGCCGCCTTGAGATGCGTGGGCCGGAAACCGGGCGGTGTGGCCAGGATGACATAATCTATGTCGCTTTCGATTACCTTCTGGTAGGCGTCAAAGCCAACGAATTGGCGTTCCTTGGGAACGTCCAAACCCTCCGCCTTGCGCCGCTGGAGGCTTCCCAGGCTCGACTCAATCCGGTCCCGGAAGACGTCTCCCATGGCCACCAATTTGACGTTGGGGGCGGATTGGAGGGCATTACCGGCGGCCCCGGTGCCGCGGCCTCCGCAGCCCACCACGCCGATCTTGATGGTGTCGCTGCCGGCCGGATGAACCGGCGGAGCAAAAGTCAGGTGAGATGCCATCGCAGCACCGACCCCAGCCAGAGTTGAATTCTTGAGAAAGTCACGACGCGAGGGCGCGGATTTCCTTTTTTGTTTCGGCTTGCTCATGGTTTATTCCTCCCAGATTCGAGCCTGATACACTCCATGCCTTCATAGGATCTTGGTACCCGGTCTTGCGGGAATCCTGAAAGACAGGGCCATTCTAACAAAAGCTTGAGGCAAAAAGGGGCTTATCTCACCCGCTATTCTAACGCATTTAGACCCCAATTTCTCAGTGGATCCGCCGGAACTCTTTTAGAAGATCAGCGGCATTCAGTCATTGGTCTTAATGCGAATCAGGAAAAGCTGCCGGGTCGGTTCAGGTTCCTCGGTCAGCGACGAGAATAGAATCTGGTCGCCCGAGCGGTTCCACTTCGGGGCGGCGTCGATGCGGAGAGGGCCGCTGTCGTATTCGCGCTGATCAAACCACGGTGTGTGTGCCCAGGCGCCGTCGGAGCGCCGATAGACCGCGTAGGCGTTCCGTGCCTCCTCTTCGAATCCCTGGACCATCCATTTCGCGTCGGGCGACAGCGCCACGTCATTGCCGGGGTCGGGAAAAATTTCGGATGAGCCGAGTTCTTCGATGACCTGCTGGCGCTCGGAATCGTAGAGGACCAGCCGATCCCCTCCCTCATCCTCCGCTGAGGAACCGTCCGCGGCTGGACGCCGCACCGTACCGATCATCTTCGCGCCCAATTCCCATTCCAGGTGTCCGCCAATAAAGACCTTTTGCTCGGTTAGACCACTACCGTCCGAGCGAACCGTCATCGGCACGTTGATGCGGTTGGGGCGGCGGTTGAAACGCCCCCGCACGAAGAAGTACAGGCGGTCTCCATCGCGGTTCCACAAAGTGTGATTGATGAATAGCGGCGCCTCGTCGATGTGCGGATGCCGCTCAACCAGGGCGTCCCGCATTTGGCGGAATGAGACCAGCAGCCGCTTGGCGCCCGTCTCCACATCGACTACGAACACACCATCATCCTCGGGATGGTAGGCGCCGGGATTCCAGTCATAGGCTTCGGGATATCCGGTGACCGGTCTCAGACGAGCCATGCGGCCGTAATTGATTCCGGCAAACGAGCCGCCGTTCTGCCGGATGCCCCCGTTGCCGAAGGGTGTGTCCTGGAAACGGTATTCCCGAACCAGCCGATTCTGCTCAATGTCGAAAAGCACGCAGAAAATGCGGTTCGTTGCCGGATCGCGGTCATTGAAGAAGAATTGCGTGTCCGGAGCGTCAGGATTCCAGTACATCATCGTGCCCTGTTGGGGATTCCAGGCGCGCGTTTCGTCGACTTTGCGAGCAGCGTAGTCATTCTGCGTGTCGAGCAGGACGATGTCAGCGGCGTCATCCGCGGCAGGCATGCGGTCGTGAAAGCCGACCCGCAACGAGAGCAGGTAGCGCTCCGAGCCGTTCCACGGGATGTTCTGGACGTGGCCGATATAGCCGAAGTAGTGGTTTTGCGGGCCCCGGGTGATCTGCTCAATCTCAAGGCGGATAGCCGGTTCCTGCCCGGAAGGTGTTGGCGTGGATTGACAGGAGAGGAAGGTGGTGAGCAGACCCGCTGTCAGTGGAAGAATCAGAAGTTTCATCGCAGAGTTGATGGTCCGGAATTAGTTTTTCGGCCCTTCCAACTCGCAAGTATAAACCCGTCGGCCTTCAACTGAGCGCTTCCAGGTAAATATTTTCTCCGA
>JAPUME010000092.1 GCA_027294185.1 Acidobacteriota bacterium
AAAATGGGAATCCCAAGATGTTCCAATTGATCTATTATATCCGGCCGATTCAGGCCCTTTGCCGCCAGGATCAGGTCGGGTTGGAGTGAAACGATCTTCTCCATGGCCGGACTGACCAGATCGCCTACACTGGGTTTGGCAGGCACCCCCGGCGGGTATTCGGTGAAGTCGGTTACGCCGACCACGGCTTCGTCCAGTCCCAGGGCAAAAACGGTTTCCGCGAGGCTCGGGGAAAGGCAGATGATTCGCCGCGGCTGGTCCGGCAGAAGCACAGAGCGGTTCAACGCATCCGTCATCTCGCGAGCAAAGAGTCCCTGGGCACCGGTGATGAGAACCAGGACGACGCACACCATGTTCCCGACTTTTTTATCCATTCATGCACCCCACAACGGCTTGGTCACGAAAATAGTCGATCACATTGATACCGCAGGGGTCCTGCGCGATTCGAAACAGGTTGCGAGAGGGGATACCGAGAGCGCCGGCCAGGATGATCCGTACTACTCCCGCATGGGTGACAACGAGGACACAGCGTCTTTTGTTGGCTCGAACGATTCGATTCATTTCGCGTTCCACGCGCATCTTGAAATCGTTGAAGCGTTCGGCCCCGGGGATGGCGTGATAGGGAAAGCGTTTAGCCCATGAAGAAGCATCGTTCGGGAAGCGTCTCGTGATCTGTCTCCACGACAAGCCTTGCCAGGAACCGAAATCCATCTCCCGCAGCCCCAGCCGTGTATCGACCTGCAACCCAAATTTCCTGGCTACAGGGTCAGCCGTTTGACGGGCGCGCAGGAGATCGCTCGAATAAATCGCGCGGATGGGGTAGGGCGAAAGTTTACGCGCCAAT
This sequence comes from Acidobacteriota bacterium, assembly GCA_027294185.1. Taxonomy (GTDB): domain Bacteria; phylum Acidobacteriota; class Terriglobia; order UBA7540; family JAPUME01; genus JAPUME01. The sequence goes on from JAPUME010000092.1 coordinate 845, forward strand.
CCGGCGATCTGTTTTCGACCCGCACCCGTGAGCGGGACATCACTATGCCCCTGAAAACGCCCCATCCCTTCACAAGTGGAATGGCGCACCAGGATCAGACGACACTCCATTCCCCGTGTCGGGGCTTTGGCGGGAGACTTCCTGTTTTTCTTATCCGTCACTGCAGCAAAACCCCCGTGAAGTAGACGGCGACTTCGGTCAATTGAAAGGTAGCTCCCATGCAATCTCCGGTTACGCTTCCAATCCGACTGCGGTAGTACGCCGCGCTGGTTCCAGTGACTGCGACGGACGCCGAAAGAACCCACAATGCATCCACCTGCAACGTAACACCTACGATGGCCACCGCCAGCGCGGTTCCCACTGCAAGAGAGATTCCCGAAACTTTTCCGGCAACCAGACCCCCCTGGCCTTTATCCCCGAGTGCGGATGGGAGAAAGAATCCCAGCGGAAGAGCAGTCCATCGGCTCAGGACCTGACCCGCCAGCAGAATCCCATGGAACGACTTTGCCGGAAGGCTGGTGAGAAAAACAAAACGCGCAAGCAGGCCCAGCATAATGGCAAGAGCGCCGAAGCTGCCCAGGCGCGAGTCGCGCATGATGGCCAAAACCCTCTCTTTTTCCCACCCTCCTCCAAACCCGTCGGCAGTGTCCGCAAGAGCGTCCTCGTGAAGGCCGCCCGTAACGGCGACGAGATAGATCAGAACAATGACGACCACTACGTTGCGATTCACGTAGGGGGACAGGAGATAATCGAAACCCACTGCGCCTCCCCCTACCAAAAGTCCTACAACCGGAAAGAGCGATGCCGCTTTCCCGAGCAATTCCGGAGAGCCGGTGCTCCTGCGAGGAACAGGTAATCTCGTCAGGAAGCCCACCGCAACTCCGAAGTACAGGAGAACGCGCTTCACGCGGGAGCCTCGCTGACACTTGCGGAGGAAAACGTCGCCATCTCGCTCAACACCTTCGCCGCGGCCTCGATCAGGGTCATGGCCAGCGCGGCTCCTGTTCCCTCGCCCAGCCTCATTTCCAAATCGAGGATGGGCTTGTGCCCGATGAATTCGAGCAAGGAGTCATGTCCGGGCTCACTCGACCGGTGAGCGGCAAACAGGAAATCTCTGACCCGCGGCTGGATGGCGCAGGCAATCGCCGCCGCAGAGGTGGAAATGAAGCCGTCTACAACGATGGGAATTCGGCGCGCTGAGGCGCCGAGAATCAAACCTGCAAGTCCGGCGATCTCAAGCCCCCCGACTTTTCGCAGCACATCCAGAGGTCGAGAGGGGTCGGGGCGATTAGCGGCCAAAGCCTTCTCCACCACCCGGGCCTTGCGCTCGAGACCTGCATCATCGATGCCCGCCCCGCGGCCCGTCACTTCCGCCACCGGGCGGCCGGTAAGCACGGCGGTGATAGCGCTTGCCGCCGTCGTGTTGCCGATTCCCATTTCCCCTGTGCCGATGAGGGTGCGTCCCTCCTCGGCCGCCGCCGATGCCAGGGAGATGCCTGCGGCGAGCGCCGCGTACATCTCTTCTTCCCTCATGGCGGGACCGAGGGCCATATTCCGCGTGCCGTGAGCTACTTTCATTCTCACCAATCCGTCGAGGTCCTCAAATGTCCCGTCCACACCGATATCCACGACCACCACATCGATTCCGCAGTGACGGCAGAGGACGTTGATTGCAGCTCCACCGGAAAGGAAATTGAGGACCATCTGTTGCGTGACCGTTTTCGGGTAAGCGCTGACACCCTCCTCGGTAACACCGTGATCGGCTGCCAGCGTGAAGATGGCTTTGTCGGCGCAGTGGGGCCGTTCCTCTTCCCGGATGGCGACCAGCCTTCGTGCAATCTCCTCCAAGCGGCCAAGACTGCCCAGGGGTTTCGTCAGTTGATTCAATCTTGTCTGGGCACGCTCAAGCCATCGAGGGTCGAGTGCCGGCACCGAATCGACGGTCTTGCTGAGGAGAGCCGCGGCTGATTCCTGGTTCTTGGGTAGGGGTGACATTTCCTAGCTTTTCTTCCCCCCAGGACCTTTGACCGTTAGGGGTATGCCCGCCACCATCAAAACCACCCGGTCGGCGATGGCGGCCAGTTGCTGGTTCATTTGGCCGAGCAGGTCACGATAGACTCGCCCGCTGCGATAGCCGGGAACCACTCCGCTGCCCACTTCGTTCGAGATTGCGATGACAGAAGCCTTTGTAGCGCGAATCGCCTCGCACACCTCTTCGGCGAGAGCCGGGAGCTGGGCCGCATTTCCATTCCGTGTATTCGCCGCATTGGCCAGGAAAGTTGTGAGGCAGTCGATAATCAGAACGTCCGCCTTTGGGCCTTCTTCTTGAATTGTTTTCCCAAGGTTCCTCGAGACCTCTGCGGTTTTCCAATGGGACGGGCGCTGACGGCGATGCCGGGCGATCTTCCGTCGCATTTCCGGGTCACGAGGCCGGGCAGTGGCGATATAGGTGACCTTCTTGCGACGCGAAGCCAGGGTTTGCGCGTATCGACTCTTTCCGCTACGCGCACCTCCCAGCACCAGGGTAATGGTCTTCTTCTTTCGAGACCGCATGGATCCACCAAACGGGCCTCTGGCGGGAAAGACACCGCGAGCGTTCTTACCGAAGGATCAGAAAGATGAAGAGTGGAAGAATGCTCATCGACTCTCCCTCCGAGGTCGATTCAAGCTTATGGAGGTACTTGGTCGGTCTCCTGACTTGCGCTTCATCGAACCGGAACTGCCTTCCCAGGGCGCTTGCCCCAGTGGCTTCCCTTGTTCCGGCTCTCCGCGCTCACAGTGGCGGGGCCGTGCCGGTTTTTCACCGGCTTCCCGTTTGTACCAAGTTCGCGGCCATTATTAGTCGAATGTGGGATCAGGAGTCAAGTGGGAAATTCGGAGGCTGACAATCCCTGACCCGGAATAAAACGCGGCGTGCCTTGAAAAGTTCTGCAGTCAAAGATAGTATTCCCCAAATGTCGAGGTTGATTTCAGAATAAGTGATTAGAACAAAACCGATCCCATGTGCCGGAGTGGAGAGTCGTATGCGCTTCCTGAAGAGTCGTAATAAATATTTTTCCTGCTCGTTGCTCGAATCCATCCCAATGAGGCATGGCGGCGTGCGCGTCTTTCGTGTCGCCTTGATCGTTTTGATGATGCATCTGGGCACTCCCGGCCTCCCGGCTCAGGAGTGGCCGGTGTATGGAGGTGACCTGGGCGGTCAAAAGTATTCACCTCTCCGAGGGATCAACAAAAACAATGTGGCTAAGCTCGAGATCGCCTGGACCTACGACACGGGAGATTTCAGCGACGGGACCCTAAACCCCGTCCGGTCGGCCTTCGAAACCACTCCGCTGGTGGTTGATGGGGTCATGTATATCACTACGTCGTTCGCCCGCTTGATCGCTCTCGAGGCGGAGACGGGCAGGGAGTTGTGGCAATTTGACCCGAAGATCGAGAGGATGAGGCGCGCCAACCTGTTTATAAATCGCGGAGCAACTTACTGGAGTGACGGGGAGCGGAAGCGCATATTCCTCGGCGACCTGGAGGGTCGCCTCTTCGCCATCGACGCTACGACCGGAAAGCCTGACCCCGAGTTCGGTGAAGGCGGAATGCTTGATCTCAAGCAGGGAATCACCGAAAAGTTTCCCGAAGGGCGTTACAGCCTCACTTCACCGGTGGCGGTTTGCGGAGATGTCGTCATCGCCGGCGGCCTGGTATCGGATGGGCGGCCGCAGGGACCAAGCGGGGACCTCCGTGCCTTGGATGCTCGCACGGGAAGGCAGCTTTGGCGGTTCCATACCGTTCCCCGCCCGGGGGAGTTCGGCCATGACACCTGGGAAGGGGATTCGTGGAAGGACCGGGGCGGCACGAATGCATGGTCCATATTGAGCGTCGATGAGCGAAGGGGGATGGTCTTCGTCCCGCTTACCTCGCCGTCGTACGACTATTTTGGGGGTGACCGAAAGGGAGCCAATCTTTTCGGCGACAGCGTTGTAGCGCTGAATTGCAAAACCGGCGAGCGAGAGTGGCACTTCCAGACGGTCCACCACAACATTTGGGACTACGATCTGCCGGCGCAGCCAATACTGGTGAGCGTGCGCCTCGACGGGGAAGACCTGCCCGCCGTTGCCCAGGTCACGAAAACCGGTTTCGTTTTCTTGCTGGATCGGGTGACAGGCAAGCCCTTGTTCGATGTAGAGGAGAGGCCCGTTCCCCAAGCGAGCGTCCCCGGGGAGGAGACCTGGCCCACGCAGCCCTTCCCGGTGAAACCGCCGCCTTTCGCTCGACAGTCTTTTACCCATGATGAGCTGACCGAGGTAACCCCGGAGTCAAGGAAAGAATGCCTGGAATTGATCGAGGATGCCGTTCTCGCCAAGAGCCCCTACCATCCTGTCGGTGAGCAGCCCACCGTGATGTTTCCGGGAACGAATGGCGGCGCGAACTGGGGTGGCGGTTCGTTTGATCCTGTGACCCGGGTGCTCTACGTCAACTCGATGGAAGTGGGAGGGCTATTTCGGATGGTCAAGCGGCCCGAGGGTTCGACGCTTCCCTATGCTCGTCGTGCGCTGCGGGGGCGATTCTGGGACGCCAATGGGTATCCGTGCCAGAAGCCTCCCTGGGGTTCCTTGACGGCGATTGATCTGACCTCGGGTGAATTTCTGTGGAGCGTGCCACTCGGCGAGTTCGACGAGCTCAAGGCTCGAGGCGTCCCCAGGACCGGGACTCCGAATATCGGTGGTTCCATTGTGACGGCGGGAGGACTCGTCTTCATCGCCGCGACCAACGATGAGCGATTCCGCGCCTTCGACAAAGACACCGGAGAGGAACTCTGGGTGACGCGGCTTCCGGCCAGCGGCCATGCTTCCCCAATGACTTTCCGGGGCAGGAAAACGGGTAAGCAGTTCGTCGTAATCGCCGCCGGGGGAGGGAACAAGTACAACAAGAGATACTCCGGTAAGCTC
>JAPUME010000093.1 GCA_027294185.1 Acidobacteriota bacterium
CGGATTCTTTCTCTTCGATTCGTTTGATCAAGAGTCGATCATGAAGAGGCCGTACAGTCATATCCCAACCTCCTTTCTTTTTCCGTATGTGCTATAGAAGTACTGATGATTGGGTGTCCCGTTGAAGCTGGACCCGGTGCACGTGCGGCGTCGAAAGGGTCTCCCTGTTAAGGTTCAAAGGGTACTTTGGTAAGATAATTAATGGGGGTGAAAATTGTCAAGAAATATCTAGCACTCGGTTGCCGAGAGTGCTAGAAAACATATCTAACTCATTGTAAATAAACGAGCTATAAAACCTCCGATTCGCCTCTCGCTGCATCGTCGAATCTCTTCGTGTTTCAAAAAAAAAGGCGGATGCCTGTTGCAGACGGGGGTGCTCCCGTGCGAGGATTTCACCGTCGGCTGCGAGAGCCGCCTGGGACGCGGGACGCTTGGAACTGTTTGCCATGGTTTTGAATCTACAAACTTCAGATACTTCGCGGGCAACTCAACCCTTTATCGAGTTGTTGAACGTTAGCAAGGGTTTCGAGGACAGCTCTAAGCAGAACGGACGACAGGTTCTGGACCGTGTGAGTTTTCAAGTTGCGCGAGGTGAGACGGTGGTCGTGTTGGGGCGCAGCGGCGTAGGAAAGAGCGTAATGCTGAAACATATCATGGGTTTCCTGGAGCCTGATGCAGGAAGAGTCTTCGTGGACGGCCAGGAGATTACCGGCAGGAGCGAAGAAGAGATGCTCCCCATTCGCCGCAAGGTGACCATGGTCTTTCAGTCCGGCGCTCTTTTCGACTCGCTGACAGTCGGTGAAAATATCGCCTTCCCGCTTCGGGAAAAAAGGACTTTCGGCGAGGAAGAGATCGAAGAGCGTGTCTCGACGCTGTTGGAGCAGGTGAACTTGTCCGATATCGCCGGCCGGATGCCTTCCGACCTCAGCACAGGCATGAAGCGAGCCGTGGCCATCGCGCGTGCTTTGGCCGCCGAGCCGGAAGCCATCCTTTACGACGAGCCAACCACCATGGTGGACCCGTTGATGGCCAGGACCATCGGCGACCTGATTTTGAAGCTGAAGCAACAGACTCACCTGACCGCCATCGTCGTAACCCACGACATGAAGCTGGCGCGCAAGCTCGCCGATCGAGTGGTTTTCCTGGTGGAGGGAAAAGTGGCCTACTTCGGCCCCATGGAGGGACTGAACAACCTGGACCATGAACTCATCCGTGAATTCATTCTACTGGATGAAGTCTCTCTTCTTGAATCGCGCCGGCGGCCGGGCCGTTGAATGGGGCGCACCCCTTACTGTTTTTCCGCCGTCAAAATCAGGCGAGGTGAGCCAAGCTTATAGGGTTGCTCCTCGGTCGATTCAAGGAGACTGAGGGTCTCCAGGCCTGCTTGATTCAGCAGACGCTCCATCTCCGCTACGGTGAATACCCAGGGCGCGGTTTTGCGCGTCAAGCCTCAAACAGGGAGCGGACGAAATCGGAAGGATGGAAAGGAATTATATCCTCCACCTGCTCTCCCACGCCTACGAATCGGATGGGGAGACCCATCTCGTGGGCGATGGAAACAACGACGCCACCCTTGGCGGTGCCGTCGAGTTTGGCCAGCACGACACCCGTGACCCCCACCTTGTCGATGAATTGACGGGCTTGGGCCAGGCCATTCTGACCTGTTGTGGCGTCGATGACCAGAAGGATTTGATGCGGAGCTCCGGCCACCTCACGACCCGCGATGCGGCACATCTTGGCCAGCTCAGCCATCAGGTTATGTTTTGTGTGCAGGCGGCCTGCGGTGTCGACGATCACCGGGCTGAGTTTGCGGGTTCGCGCGGCTGTGAGGGCATCGAACACCACAGCAGCCGGATCGGCTCCCGACTTCTGCTTGACCAGTTCCACGCCGAGTCGATTGGCCCAAATTTCGAGCTGTTCGGTCGCCGCCGCCCGGAAAGTGTCGGCAGCGGCCAGCAGCGGTTGATGGCCTTCGGCCTGCCAGTAGCGGGCCAGTTTTGCGATGCTGGTGGTTTTTCCAACTCCATTGACGCCGATGACAAAAATAACATCGAGACGCTGTTCCTCGGAAGTTTTCCCTTCGGATGCACCGGGTTCTTTCGCATCCTGACCGGAGCCATTGAGCATGGAGAGAATTTCCTGCTTGACGGCTGCGGTGAGTTCTGAGGCTTGCCGGAGTTGACGACGGCTGACGCGCCCGCGGATGGCAGCGAGAATCGCCTGCGTGGTTTTCACTCCCAGGTCGGCGGAAAGGAGCGTCGCTTCCAGTTCATCCAATAGCGACGGGTCAATCTCCGGGTTTCCCTCGGTGATCTCCTCCAGACGTTCGACCAGTTGCGCCTTGGTGGAGGCGACGGCCCGCCGCATACGGTCCAGGAGGCCCGGGGTGCTTTTCTCGGAACCAAATAGAGTTTGTACCATTGCAGAAGATTCTAGCCTGCGCCGCCGAATCCGGCAAGCTGAGGAGAGACTCCCGGTCACGGGGAGCGCGGTGTCATTATGGTAGAGCTCTTGTTTTCTAGGGGACTTCGATGATGGCCTTGGTGCGGGTCTCGTAGCTCGAGAACTTTCCTTTCTCATAAGCAGCGGCCAGGGCATCCACCACACGGCTGTCGTATTTCTTCGTCGTGAGCTTGCGGAGAATCTCCAGGGCCGAGGCGAAATCGCGCGCGGCCTGGTAGGGCCGCTCCGTGGTGATGGCGTCCAGGGTATCCGCAACGGCGATGATGCGCGGCATCAACGGAATTTCATTCCCCTTTTTCCCGTCGGGGTAACCGGTGCCGTTCAAGGCCTCGTGATGCCAGCGGATGCCGGGGAGCATGTCTGACAATTGTTTCACCTGGCGCACGATCTCATAGCCGATGACCGTGTGTCGCTTCATCAAGCCAAACTCTTCGTCGGTAAGCAGACCGGGCTTTTTCAGGACCCGGTCTTCGACCCCGATCTTGCCCACGTCGTGGAGCACGGCCGAGATGCGAATCTTGTCCACTTCCTCCTCGTCCAGATTGAGCTGCTGGGCGATCAGCCCTGAAAATTGCGAAACGCGCCCGGAGTGACCCTTCGTGTAGGGGTCCTTGGCATCGACCGCTGCCGCGATCATGGAAAGGGATTCCAGGAACAGTTGACGATTCTTGTTCGACGCATCTTCGAGGTCGGCAATGTAGTGCTGAATGTCGCCGGCCATCAGGTTGAAGGTCTCGGCCAACTCTCCGATTTCGGTCCGGCCCCTTACGTCAGCGCGCTGGGTGAAGTCGCGTTGGGCGATGGAGCGGGCGGTTCGGGCGAGGTTGTCAATGGGACTGGTGATGGCTTTCGCGGCAAAAAAACCCACAATCAGGCTTAGGAACACCACGGCGAAGCCCAGGCGGAGGGTCGCGCTTCGCATCTCGGCTACGGTGAAGTAGGCCTCGCTCAACTTCTTTTGCACAATGACTCCCCAGGCCATGGCCCCAATCGGCGAGTGGGTCCCCAGCATGCCCTCGATGTCTTCTCCCTCTCCCAGTTCAAAGGCGGAGGTTACGGAGGCCTGGGCGGGAGCGGCAAGGAAACGCTGGACGATTTGGATCTCGCTCAGGTCGCGGCCGATAGCCTGTGTCCGGTCGCTGTGGGCGACCAGTCTTCCGCTCTGGTTGACCACGTAGGCTTCCAGCCCTGCCCGGCGCTGCGCTTCTTCCAATTCCTCAACCACGGGAACGAGGCTCACCACGGCCCCGACCATTCCGAGGAAGCGGTCCTCGACCCAGATGGGCTGCGCCAGAACCATCACCGGCTCACTCACCGGGTTTCGCGAGATCGTTTGCGGGTCGCCGGTGAATTCCTCTCCCTGGCGCGCGGCGAAGAAGGCGCTCTCCAACTCTTTTCGCAGGAAGAGGTCCTGGGCGGCATCATAACCTCCCGCCTGGAGTCCGCGGGCTTCCGTATTGAGCAGCGTCAGGTAGAGGAAATCGGGATTGTTGAGGGCAAAATTCTCCAGTCTCTCCCGCAGGGCCTGAGAGCTGGCGTACTCGTCCTGGGGTATTCGAGCGGCCAGGGGGACGACGTCGTCGAAAAATTCCTT
>JAPUME010000094.1 GCA_027294185.1 Acidobacteriota bacterium
GAGCTTACCCTTACCGGGCATTGCATCCCGGGCGTTCAATGCCAGATTCATGATGACCTGCTCGAACTGGTCCGGGTCGGCCTTGACACGGCCCAGCGAGGGATCCAATACGATCACCAACTCGATATCCTGCCCAACCAAAGGCCGCAGGAGCTTTTCCGCCCGACGCACCACCTCGTTGGGATCGAAGACGAGGGAAACCAGCATCTGCTTGCGATCGAAGGCCAGCAACTGCTTGGTCAGGGCGGCAGCCCTCTCGGTAGCTTGTTGAATCTCCTCAGCGTGCTTCTGGAGTGGATTCTCCGGCCCCAGACGAGCAGCCAGCAACTCGCTGTAGCCCCGCACGACCATCAGGAGATTGTTGAAGTCGTGGGCCATTCCCCCCGCCAGCCGCCCCACCGCTTCCATCTTCTCCGCTTCGTGGACCTGTTCCAGGTTGTGGCGGCGGGCCATTTCCTGAGATCTTCGCTCCGTCGTGTCCCGCAAAACCAGTTGCACCGTCCCCAATTTCTGATAGTTAAGAGTACGCGCGGTTATCTCAACCTCCCTCACTTGCCCGTCCGGCCGAACCAGCCGCGTCTCGAAGGTCCCGATCTCCTTCATCTCCCCGCCCAGGAGGCGGAGCTGCCTCAAAGTCGCTTCCTTTTGATCAGGATGCAAGAATTCCTCGAGCCCTTTTCCTATAATCTGCCCGGCTTCTGCGGCGCCGATCAGGCGGAGCCCCTCTTGATTAGCGAAAGCAATCTTGCCTTCGACTAGAACCAACAGGCCGCCGGGGGCTTGCTCCACCATCTGGTGAAAATAAGCCACGATTTCTGCAGTCGCCTCTTCCGCCTTCCGACTTTCATCTCCTTCTTGTTGCCCTGCCGTCCGTTGACCAACAGACGGTTCCATTCCGGCGGGTCGCCGAACGGGCTCAAGCACCCCCAGGATGCCGATCACTTCACCGGCTTCATCGCGAAGTGGAGAAGCGGAAAGGGACACATCGACCCTAGAGCCGTCCTTTTTCTGGCGGATGAGATCCAACCCGGTATAAGCATTCCCCCGGGCGACAATTCGGTGCAAAAGGAGGGATTCCTCCCGCTTGTTCCCGGGAACGATCGGCAGAGAACTACCCTGCACTTCCCACTCGCTCCACCCGAACAGGCGCTCGGCTGCCGTATTCCAAAGCTGAACGCGTCCGTCCAAATCCAGGACAACCGCCGGCAACGCCAAGTCCCGGATCAGCGAGAGAATTGCGCGATTGACTGGATGGTCTGAACTCGGCAAGGTACCGCTCCGTTACTCATGCTTCTTGAGCTTTTTTTTCCAGCTGTATTCCGTCTTGAAACAAGCCCGGCAGTCTCCACCTGGGAGGCGGGATACCATTACTCTGAATATCGGCCCTCCTGGTTCGCACCAGGAGCGGAAAAAGACTCTTGAATTCGGTTACGGATTCTGAGGGAGTTCCTCAGGAAGGGTCGCATTGTACCTCAAAACCGAGTTTAATTTCTAAGTGATTTTCCGGTCTTCAGCATGTGTTGAATTCGCGCCTCTGTCCGGGGTTCCCCGCACAGGCTGAGGAAGGCTTCCCGCTCCAAATCCAGCAAATACTGCTCGTTTACCGCCTGTTTTCCGCTCAGCGGGCCGCCGGAGAGAACCCCGGCAAGCTTTGTTCCCACTACGACGTCGTATTCGGTAATGAACTCGGCCCGTCGCATCAGGTAAAGGCCCAGCTTGAGGGCCGAAAAGACGGGCTCGCCGAATACGGGAATATCCTCGGGCGGCCGAGGGGGCTGATAGCCTCCCCGAACCAGAGCGAGCGCCTCTTGTTTCGCATCGGCGATCAGTCGGTCAGGATTCGGGCTGATGGAGTCATGGTCATGCAGGAACCCGAGTCGGCGGGCATCTTCCGCGCTGGTTGAAATCTTTCCCATTCCGATGGTCTCAAATACTTTCGTGATGTTCACCAGCGGATCTGAATCTATGGTGGCAGGCAGAGTCTCGATAGCCCGCAGAAGCATCTCCTTGGCACCGCCCCCCCCGGGAATGAGCCCCACGCCGGTCTCGACCAACCCCATATAGCTCTCAGCCGCCGCGCGCACCCGGGCCGAATGGAGCGCGATTTCCACACCCCCTCCCAGGGTCAGCCCGAACGGGGCGCTGACCACCGGCTTCGCCGCGTACTTCAGCGACATCGCCGCCCCCTGGAACGCTCGCACCATCTCGTCAATCTCTTCCCACTCCTCTTCCTGGATGGCCAGCAGCACCAGCATGAGATTGGCGCCGGCAGAAAAGTTCGCCGCCTCGTTGCCGATGACCAGCGCGTCGAAATCCTCGGAGAGCCGCTTCATGCCGGCCTGGATCATCTCCATCGTATCGGCCCCGAGGGTGTTCATCTTGGAGTGAAATTCGAGGCATAATACGCCGTCCCCCAAATCCACCAGGCTGGCCCCGGCGTTCTTCTGAATACCCTTTCCCGCGGCGTGGAGCGAAGAAAGGAATACCAGACCGGGTCTTTCCTCAAGGGCCTGGTATTGACCTCCTCCGAGGTCGAAGTAAGAGGTCTGGCCGCCACTTCGCTGGTAGAACGCCTTTTTCCCGCTCTTGAGGAGTCTTTCAACAAGGGGTGGAACAGGCTGGGACCGCTTCTCCCACTGGCCGGCCACTTTCTCCACGCCCACCGCGTCGAATAATTCAAACACCCCGCACTCCCAACCGTATCCCCAGCGCATGGCGCGGTCTAAGGAGACCACGTCGTCGGAGATTTCCGGTATACGACTTGCCGCGTAGTGAAAGACGTCGCCCAGCATCCTGCGATAAAACTCCCCGGTGCGGTCGCGTGAATGAAACAGCGTGCTGACTCTTTGGGGAGTGTTCTCGACATTTCGGGCCATTTCGAGCGACGGCAACTTGGGCTTCCGGCGCGGGCGGTATTCAAATGATTCGAGATCAAGAGTGAGAATCTCGCTCCCCTGAGCGCTCTTGACCTTCTTGTAGAATCCCGAACCGGTCTTATCTCCCAGCAGTTTCCGCTGGAGCATATCTTCCACAAACGAGGGAAACCGGAACGCCTCGCGCCGCTCGTCACTCGGGACCGCTTCGTAGAGATTCCTCCCCACCTGGACAGCGAGGTCGAGTCCCACCAAGTCCAGCGTTCTGAAAGTGGCGGATTTCGGAAGTCCCATGGCCGGACCCGTAAGTGCGTCGATCTCCTCGATGGAATAACCCTCGTCTGCCATAACCCTGAGGATATTCCCGGTGACGAACGCCCCGATTCGGTTGGCGATAAAATTAGGAGTATCTTTGGCGACGACCACACCCTTCCCCAGGACCCGGTCACCGAAATCCGAGAGGGCTTCCACCACGTCGGGAAGCGTGTCCGGCGTGGGAATCAGCTCGAGGAGCCGCATGAATCGGGGAGGGTTGAAGAAGTGGGTTCCCAGCCAATGGCGCCGAAAATCGTCGTCCATGCCTTCGGCAAGGCTGGTGAGCGACAACCCGGAGGTGTTGGAGCTGATGATGGTGCCCGGGGTCCTCAAGGGCGCTACTCGGCTGAGCAGGCTGCGCTTGATTTCCCTGTTCTCAGCCACGGCCTCAATGACCCAGTCGCAGTCTTTGACCCAGTGCAGATGATCTTCAAAGTTTCCGACACGGATCCCTCGCGCCACATCGGGCACAAAGAATGCCCCGGGACGCGACTTCAAGCCTGCCTCCACACCCTGGCGCGCGGGCCGGCTGCGAACCTGGGGGGATTCGAGCGCCAAACCTTTCCTGGCTTCGCGGGGAGAAAGCTCGTTGGGAACGACGTCCAACAAACAACAGGAAACGCCCGCGTTGGCCAGGTGCGCGGCGATGCGCGAGCCCATCGTTCCGGCGCCCAGCACCGCCGCATTTCGTATCGAGCGTTTCATCACACCTCGAACGAACCTTTCAAGAGATACTTCCGGGAGGATTCTTCCGGCGGGTCAAGTCCCCAGTTCCTCTGCCAGTGTCCCAGCGTCATAGATTTTCTGCAATGCCTCCACCACGGCCGGGGCGCTCACCGAGACGGCGCGAGCCTGGACGTCGGAAAAGGCAAACTCGTTCCCCAGCCCCTGGATATTCGAATCGAAAATAATCCCGACGACTTCCCCCTGGCGGCTGATGACGGGACTGCCGGAATTTCCGCCCGTAATATCGTTTGTGCTGACAAAATTGAAGGGT
>JAPUME010000095.1 GCA_027294185.1 Acidobacteriota bacterium
CAGCAGGTAGGTGCGCAAAAAGGTTTGGAGTGTCTCTGCATCCACGAAAAGCGCCAGCGTCTGGGGAAAAGTCAGAATCGATACGGCGAAAATGATGGGCATCACACCCGCGCTGTTTACCCGCAGGGGAAGGTGAGTGGAGACACCGCCCATGACCTTGCGCCCGACGACGCGCTTCGCATATTGGATTGGGATACGTCGTTCGCCTCGCTCCACAAAAACAATGAAAGCAATCACGCTGACCATCAGGACCAGCAAAAGGAGCAGAACCGCAATGCTCCAGACCCGGGTTACGAAAACCTTGCTGTAGAGCTCTGAGATCGCGGAGGGCAGGCCGACGATGATTCCTGCAAAGATCAAAAGCGACATCCCGTTCCCGATGCCCCGGGCGGTGATCTGTTCGCCCAGCCACATGATGAAAAGCGCTCCTGCGGCCAGCGTAAGAACGGTTATCAGTATGAATTGCGGCCCCGGGTCACTGACTAAATTCGGTTGACGGTTCAGCGTAATCGCCACACCCAGACCCTGAAAGGTGCTGAGTCCTACCGTCAGGTAGCGCGTGTACCGCGTGATGACGCGCCGTCCCAGCTCCCCCTCCTTCTGCAGTTTGGCCAGGGTGGGGGAGACCACCGTCAGCAGTTGCAGTACGATGGAAGCCGTGATGTAGGGCATGATTCCCAGCGCAAATACAGTGAGCCGCTGCATGCTGCCGCCCGAAAAAATCGCCATCAACCCGAAAATCGAACCGCCGAGTTCACGAACCGCTTCCTCAAAGGCGTCTGCGTTGATTCCCGGAGTGGGAATGAACGCCCCCAGCCGGTAGATGGCCAGCATGCTGAGCGTGAACAGGACTCTTTTCCGCAGCTCGGGGATTTCCGCGATGTTTTTAAGGGAGCCGATCATGGAGACAAGACCACAAACTTTCCGCCGGCCTTTTGAATCTTCGTCTGGGCGGATTGGGAGAAGGCGTGAGCATGAATCTCAAGGGGAAGCTTTATTTCGCCCTCACCCAGAATCTTTATATTCTCGGTCGGTTTCTTTATGAGCCCTTTGTTGGCCAGAGTTTCCGGGGTTACTTTATCTTCGCGCTGGAAGGCTTTCAAATCCCGGAGGTTTACGATAGCGACGACCTTCTTGAATATATTAGTAAAGCCACGCTTGGGAACCCGACGGTAGAGAGGCATCTGGCCGCCCTCAAAGCCGCGTCGGATGCTCGAGCCGGTACGGGATTTCTGGCCTTTGTGGCCACGGGTAGCCGTCTTGCCGTGCCCCGAACCCATACCGAAGCCGACTCTCTTCCGGTTCTTCCGGGCTCCGCGGGGAGCGGACAGGTTGCCGAGATGTATTTTTTTCTGTTCGCTCATCTCTTCTTTTTCTTCTCCGTGGTCTTGGGACGCTTCTTGGTTTTCTCCGCCGGTTTATCCGCCGAGGCAGCGGCCTTCTTGACGGGTTCCGCGGCCCGCTTCGGTGATTCAGCCTTCTTGGGCTTTGCGGTGGCAGCGGCCTTCTTTACCGGGGCTTTCTTTTCCGCTGCAACCGCTGCCTGTGCCGGAGCTTTTTTCGGCTCAGCCGGAGTCTGTTTAGCCGGCGGTTTGGCGGCGGCTTTGGTTCGAGCCTTCCCGCGAGGGAGAACAGTGTATTCCGGCACTGCTGCAAACGGGTCAGCCGCCGCAGGGGGCACGATCTCAACCAGGTGTCCGACCTTGGTGATCATGCCGCGAATCTGCGGAGTGTCGGGACGCTCCACAACCTGACGGAGCCTGCGAAACCCGAGACCCTGGATCACCTTTCCCTGTTGGGAGGAATATCCGATGGCGCTTCGCACCCACTGAATTCGCAATGAAGATATTTTCGCTCCGCGCGGCACCGCTCCTCCTTTAGAGCTCGTGAACTTCTTTTCCTCGGGACTGAGCCACCTCTTCGGCGCTGCGCAGATTCTGGAGCCCGTCGAAGGTGGCTCTCACGACATTATGAGGATTCGTTGTTCCCAGAGACTTCGTCAGCACATTCTGGATTCCAATCGCCTGAATTACGATACGGACCGGGCCTCCGGCGATGATGCCGGTTCCTTCGGCTGCCGGTTTGAGAAGAACTCTGCCGGCGCCGAACCGTCCCACCACGAGATGCGGAATCGTGGTAGCCGTAAGGTTGGCTTTGACCAGGTTCTTCTTGGCGGCTTCGATCCCTTTGCGGATGGCGATCGGAACCTCACGAGCTTTTCCGACTCCATAACCGGCCGATCCGGCCCCATCGCCTACAACCACCAGGGCCGAGAAGCTCAGATTCTTACCGCCCTTCACCACCTTGGTGACGCGGTTGATGGAAACGACAAAATCCTTAAGTGGATCATCACTTTCCTGCCGGTATGACGAACGACGTTGCCGGATTGCCAAGTGATTCTTTTCCCTTCTTTAGAATTTCAGTCCGCCTTCTCTTGCGGCGGCGGCAAAAGCCTTGACTCGACCGTGGTAGGCATAGCCTCCCCGGTCAAACACAACTTGGTGGATTCCTTTGCTCAGGCAGCGTTCTGCCAGCGCCTGACCGACGACCTTGGCGGCCGGTATATTGTTGCCGCGTTTCACCTTGTCGCGAATTTCGCGGTCCAGTGAGGAGGCGGAAGCCAGTGTGCGCCCTGTGCTGTCCTCGATCACCTGGGCGTAGACGTGTTTTCCCGACCGAAAAATGACCAGCCGGAGCCGCCGGCCCTCACGCAGAATCCGGTAGCGAATCCTGCGATGGATCTTTTTCCGAGCCTTATTGCGGGGAACGACGTTCTGCATTGCTCTCGATACTCTTTTCCGGCGGCGAGTATTCCGGGTTCATTCCGGCGCGCTACTTGGTCACGCCTCCCACACCCGCTTTACCGACTTTCTTTCTCAAACGCTCGCCCGCGTACCGGATTCCTTTGTTCTTGTACGGATCCGGAGGCCGCAGGGCGCGAATGTTGGCGGCCACCTGGCCGACCTTCTGTTTTTCCGTGCTGGTCACAACGATTCGGGTCTGCTTTTCCACGGTGATCGAGACGCCCTCGGGGATCGGAAACTCGATGGGGTGGGAAAACCCCAGCGCGAAGACCAGATTCTTCCCTTTCACTTCTGCTCGGTAGCCGATTCCGACGATTTCCAGCTCTCGCTTGAAGCCTTCGGTTACGCCGATAATGGAATTTGCCACCAGCGTTCGGGCCAATCCGTGGAGCGCAGCTTGCAGGTCGTTATCCCGTTTCGTCAGGAGCTGTTTGTCGGCAACTTCGACCCGAATGCCCTCCGGCAAATCGGTCCGAAGCTTTCCCTTGGGTCCTTCGACCAGGACGGCGGTGCCTTCAATCTTCACCTTTACATTCGCCGGAACGGGGATCGGTTTTTCGCCCACTCGTGACATAGAAAACCTTGCCTACCAGATATTACAGAGTACTTCGCCGCCCACGCCGGCCTTCCGGGCGGATCGGCCTGTCATGACCCCCTGCGGAGTCGTCAGGATATTCGTGCCGAGGCCGCCCAGGACTCTCCCGATGTCGCGGCGCGAAGTATAGATGCGGCGGCCGGGCCGGGAAACCCGCTCCAGATGGCTGATGACATTCTTGCCCTCGCGCTTGTACTTCAGAAAGATGCGAAGGTTTTTCTTCCCGCCCTCCTCGAGCACTTTGAAGTTGGAGATATAGCCTTCATCTTTGAGGATACGGGCGATCTCTGCTTTGAGCTTTGAGCTGGGCATATCCACACGCGGATGCCGCGCTTGGATTCCATTGCGGATCCGGGTCAGAAGGTCGGCCACGGGGTCGCTAATAACAGCCATAGGTGCCTGTACCTCTTAATCGATTCCT
This sequence comes from Acidobacteriota bacterium, assembly GCA_027294185.1. Taxonomy (GTDB): domain Bacteria; phylum Acidobacteriota; class Terriglobia; order UBA7540; family JAPUME01; genus JAPUME01. The sequence goes on from JAPUME010000095.1 coordinate 3,821, forward strand.
TGATCGGATTTTCTGATTTCTTCTCTCCTGCGATCCTCGGGGAGGGAAGGGAAAGATGTCCCGTTTATGCTCACCAACTGGACTTGGTCACTCCCGGAATTTCTCCCTGCAGAGCCAACTGGCGGAAACAGAGCCGGCAGAGCTGAAACTTGCGCATATATCCTCGCGGGCGCCCGCACAACCGGCAGCGGTTCCGTTGCCGCACCTTGAATTTCGGCTTTTTCAGGCTCTTAGCAATCATGCAGGATTTCGCCATACCACCCTCTTTCAGAAGTTATCAGCCTTCGGCCTGATCGCCGCCCTTTGCGCCATCACCCGCCGGGTTGTCGACGGTTAAGCTTTCCGTCGTCGCGCGCCGGCCACCCTCGCCGCGGAAGGGCATTCCCAGATGCTGAAGGAGGGAAAGCCCTTCGGCGTCGGTCTTGGCGTCGGTGACGATGCAGATATTCATTCCCTTCAGCCGGTCCACTTCGGAGTAATCAACTTCGGGGAAAATAATCTGGTCACGCAGCCCCAGGGTGTAATTACCCCGTCCATCGAATGCCCGCGTCGACAATCCTCGAAAGTCCCTTACGCGAGGAAGGGCGATATTGACCAGGCGGTCCAGGAATTCGTACATCGTCTCGCCGCGCAAGGTGACCATGGCCCCAATCGGCATTCCCTTGCGGATTTTGAAGTTGGCGAGGGACTTACGGGCGCGAGTGATTACGGGCCGCTGGCCGGTGATTCGCCCCAGCTCGCTCAGCGAGGAATCCAGAATCTTGGAGTTCTGCACCGCCTCACCCAGCCCCATGTTCAAAACAATCTTTCGCAGGCGCGGGACAGCCATCAGGTTCTTGTACCCTTTCTCTTTCACCAGCCGGGTCACGACCTGTTCTTTGTAATGTCCTTTGAGTCTTGCTGCCATCCATCCTCTTTTTCGATCGATTCCGCCAACTATTTATCGATTACGGATTCACACTTTGCACAGATTCGAACTTTTTTTCCTCCGGCTTTTTCGCGAATCTGGATGCGGGTGGGTCCGCATTCGGTGCAGATCAACGCCACATTGGAGACGTGGATCGTAGATTCCTTCTCCAAAATCCCTCCTCGAATCTGCCGCGATGGGTCGGGCCGCGTGTGGCGCTTCACCATGTTCACCTGCTCAACCAGGACACGGCTTTTTTCGGGATACACGGTCAGGATTCGCCCCACCTTGCCTTTATCCCGGCCGGCGGTCACCTGTACCTGGTCATTTTTTCGAAGGCGGAGCTTGAGCGCCATCAAATGACCTCCGGGGCCAGGGAAACGATCTTCATAAACTTCTTCTCGCGTAATTCACGGGCGACCGGCCCGAAGACACGCGTCCCCACTGGCTCGCCGGTGTCGGTGATCAGCACGGCGGCATTCTCGTCAAAGCGGATATAGGTTCCGTCCCGGCGCCGATGTTCTTTCCGCATCCGCACAATGACGGCCTTGACGACCGTTCCTTTTGGAACCTGGCTCTCAGGAACCGCTTCCTTGACCGATGCGGTTACCACCTGGCCGAGGCCGGCCTTTTTGCCGACGTCTCCCCCCAGAGGGAGGATGCATCGCAGGCGTTTTGCGCCGGAATTATCGGCGACTTCCAGCATGGTCCGCATCCCAATCATGGTTTAGGCTGTTCCTTTCTCGGTGCCCTTATGCGAAAGGATTTCCACGACGCGCCAGCGTTTGAGGCGGCTCAAAGGGCGGGTTTCCTGGATTCGCACCTTATCGCCGGTCGAACAGCGGTTCTGTTCGTCGTGCGCATGAAACGTCGAAGTTTTTGTGACATACCTCTTGTACAGAGGGTCCTTGACTCGACGCACGACCTTCACGACCACGGTCTTCTGCATCCGATTGCTGAGGACCACCCCGGTTTTTTCTTGTCTCCTACCCGGCATTCGACGCTTTTGCCTCTCTTTCACGCAAGATCGTCTTAATTCGGGCGATGTCCTTGCGGAGATCACGAATCTTTTTCAACGTGTCCGTTTGGCCCATCGAAAACTGGAATTTCAGCCGAAACATCTGTTCCAGGAAATCGTGCTCCTTATCTTCCATCTCCTGGGGGGACCATTCACGGATTTTGCTGATCTTCACCGATTATCTCCTGCCGTCTTCGGTTGCCGTGGTGGCGCGGGTCACGAATCGGGTCAGCAGTGGCAGTTTGTGGCTGGCAAGCCGCAGAGCTTCGCGCGCGTCCGCGAGGCTGACCCCTTCCATCTCAAAAAGAACTCGCCCTCTTTTTACAACCGATACCCAGGCCTCCGGCGCCCCTTTGCCTTTTCCCATGCGAGTTTCCGCGGGTTTCTTGGTGATTGGCTTATCCGGGAAGATGCGAATCCAGAGTTTTCCGCCCCGCTTGATGTGGCGCATGATGGCGATGCGAGCTGCTTCAATCTGACGATTCGTGATCCAACCGGGCTCGATTGTTTTCAAGCCATAATCTCCAAAAGACAACTGGCCGCCTTTCCAGGCCTGACCGCGCATGCGGCCGCGTTGCTGCTTCCGAAACTTGACTTTCTTCGGCAATAATAAAGACATCGGTTTGCGGTTTCCTCAGGCCTTTTCCTTAACCGGCGATTCTTCCGGCGCTGGAGCCGCCTCCATCGCGGGAGCCGTCTCCTTCTCTTGGGCTTCGCGCCGCTGCTTGGGCGTGAAGATATCTCCCTTATAGATCCAGCACTTCACTCCGATTTTGCCGTAGGTGGTCATCGATTCCGCCAGTCCGTAGTCGACATCGGCTCGAAGGGTATGAAGGGGAAGTCTCCCCTTCAGGTACCATTCGGTCCGGGCAATCTCGGCGCCGTTTAAGCGGCCCGCGCACTGCACCTTGATTCCCAGGCAGCCGAATCGGAGCGCGGTGTCCACCGCGCGGCGCATTGCCCTGCGGAAGGCGATGCGCTTTTCAAGCTGCATGGCGATCGATTCCGCCACCAGTTGAGCGGCCAACTCGGGGCGGTGCACTTCAACAATGTTGATGGGCAGGACCTCGCGACCGGTCCGTTTCTGCACGTCCTGCCGCAGCCGGTCGATCTCCGCTCCCTTCCTGCCGATGATGATGCCGGGGCGCGCCGTGTGGATCGTGATGCGGAGCTTGTTCCCCGGCCTTTCAATTTCAATATTGGAAACGCCGGCGCTCTTGAGCTGCGCTTTCAGTTCCCGCTTGAGGAAGAGGTCCTCATGCAGGAATTCGGAATAATCCTTTTTTGCAAACCAGCGTGACTTCCACGTCCTGGTGTACCCCAGCCGAAACCCGTAGGGATGAACCTTCTGTCCCAAATTCTTTGCCTCCTTAATCCCTTCGAACCGGTGTCGTTGTCGTTCCCAAAAAGCTATCCTCTAGGATCCCCGCTCCGCCACGGCGATCAAAATATGGCTCTGCCGCCTCTGGTAGGGGTGAGCACGACCCATGGATGCGGCGCGAAACCGTCCTACTCTCAATCCTTCGTTCACGTAGGCATTGCATACGAAAAGCTTATCCACGTCGATATTCTCGGATTTCTGTTCCGCATTAGCGATGGCCGATCGAAGAATTTTCGCCACCTGTTTCGAGATGCGCTTAT
>JAPUME010000096.1 GCA_027294185.1 Acidobacteriota bacterium
GCGAGGTGCTCCGGCTGCGGGACCGCGCCATGCTGGAACTGCTCTACGCCTCCGGCCTGCGGGCAAGCGAGTTGGTGGGTTTGGACCTGACGGATGTGAATTTCGGCACTCGCGTCGTCCTGGTGCGCGGGAAAGGGAGAAAAGAACGCTGGGTGCCCTTCGGCGCCAAGGCGGAGGAGGCGCTCAACGCCTATCTAAAGGAGAGACGCAACCTCCGGCCCTCCCGGGGCCGTTCCTCAAGGGCGGTGTTTCTCAATCATCGCGGCGAGCGTCTCACCACCCGGTCGCTCGACCGCATCCTGAAGAAATGCCTCCAGCTCCACGGCGCGGGCCTGAAGGCCAGCCCCCATTCGCTGCGCCATGCCTTTGCCTCCCACATGCTCCATGAGGGCGCGGACCTCCGCTCCATCCAGGAGATGCTCGGCCACAAAAGCCTCTCCACCACCCAGAAGTACACCCAGGTCTCCATCAAAGACCTGATCAACGTTTACGACAAGACCCACCCCAAGGCATAGAATCGGAGACCTAAACCGCTCACCATTGTTTTGTACAATAGGCAAGACATGACCAGGGTTCGAGCCGGAACCGCAACGGACTACGCTGCCGTTCACGAAGTAAACAAACTTGCCTTTGGAGGTGAAGGTGAGTCCCGGTTGGTCGAGGCTCTTCGAAAGTCTCGCTATTTTTGCCCGAAGTTATCGCTTGTGGCGGTCAAAGATCAAAAAGTGGTCGGCCACATCTTGTTCAGCCCGGCCGTCATCGAACGTGTGGTTGAAATAGGAAAAAAGGCGGAAAACAACGATGTCCCGGTGCTTGTGCTCGCTCCCATGGCTGTGCTGCCTGAATTTCAGAGGCAGGGAATTGGCTCCCAGTTGATTCTTCAAGGGCTGGAAGAATGTAAGCGTCTTGGCTTTGGGATTGCGATTTTAATAGGCCACCCGGGGTTCTATCCTCGCTTCGGATTCATGCCCGCCCGGGCAAGGGGGCTGGAATGCATCTACAAGGTCAGCAATGAAGCCTTCCTGGTGGCAGAACTTGTTCCCGGAGCTTTGAAAGGTGTCCAAGGGATGGTCAGGTATCCGGTGGAATTCGATGCGGTTGCTTGAGTGGTTTGGGCCTCAAGTCGTAAGCTTCGCTCGCCCCATATAATTCCCCAGTCCCGCTTCCAAATTGGAAAGCTTCAAATCAAGTGCTTCGACGGCCGCCGTCGAATCGACGGGATTTTCCATGGTGAGGAAATCGACGGCGCCGGGAGTCAACGGCGGGCCGGGAAGGAATTTCAAGAATTGGGCGGCCAGCTTCATCAGCCCCGTCGGATGATGCAGCAGGAATCGACGCTTGCCCAGGACCCGCAAGACCGTTTTCATGATTTCATCCATGGTCAGCTCTTCCGGCCCACCCAGCTCGAAGAGTTGATTCGTCGCCTTTGCACTCGTTACGGACCGCGCTACAGCCTCCGCCACGTCCCGCACAAAGACCGGCTGCACTCTTGTGCTCCCGTCGCCGATGACCGGAAGAAAGGGCAGGAATCGGGCCATGCGAGCGAAGCGGTTCATGCTCCGGTCGCCGGGACCATAAATCCATGAAGGGCGAAAAATCACGTACTCCATTCCACTCTTTAGAATGGCGTCCTCGGCCATCTGTTTTGCTCGGAAACAGGGCTCCGACCGGCCCCGTCCCGCTCCGGCCCCGCTCAGGTAGACGAACCGCCGCACGCCGCTCTTCTTGGCCGCCTCCACCATGCGGAGGGTACCCTCGCCGTCCACCTGAACGTAGGTCCACCCGCGCCGCGTATTCTCGACCGGGGCATTCGGGAACTGGACGCAGTGGATTACCACCTCCTGCCCCTGGGTGGCGCGTTCCAGCGACGCCGAGTCTCGGACATCGACGCGAGTCCAGGAGATTCGCGAGTCGCCCTCTTTATGCCGCTCGGGAACCCGCGTTCCCACCGTAATCCTGGCTGGATTCGGCTCCCTCAGCAGTCTGTGCACGATCTCCGACCCGATGAACCCGGTCCCACCGGATACAAAGATATTCATGAAGTCACTCCTTGGAACCAACGAGCAAGAAAAATGCTAAAGCCAAGCTTACCGCTGCCCGAACCGAAAGGCCACTACGGAGAGGAACTTTCTAACGGCCGCAGTCCAGGCGGTTTGCCCATAAGTCTTATCCTGTGTTACAAAGGTTTGGAAGTCGACTCCAAGTTCCAGGTTATTTCCGAGCTCTTTTCTCACAGGTATGCGCGACCTTCTGGAAAATCTGAACCCCCAGCAAAGAGAAGCTGTCACTACCACCGAGGGGCCACTGTTGATCCTGGCCGGAGCGGGCAGCGGCAAGACGCGTGCCATCACCTACCGCATCGCCTACCTGATGAACCAACTGGCCGTAGGGCCGGAATCCATCCTGGCAGTCACCTTCACCAACAAAGCCGCCGATCAGATGAAGCAGCGAGTTGCCAAACTGATCGGGCATGATATGCCGGCCCAGCCGCATGTCTCCACCTTCCATTCCTTCTGTGTCCACGTGCTGCGGCGGGAGATCGGCGGGCTGGGCATCAGCCGGAATTTTTCCATTTACGACACAGACGCGCAGCTCGCGACCATCAAGGCCTGCATTCGGGAGCTGGGACTTGGGGATCAGGTACCCTCGCCCCGCGCCGCCCTGGCCCGCATCAGCTACGCGAAGAACCGAGGATTTTCTCCCGAGAGCATTTATAACCAGTGGGCGTCCCCCGGAAACGAACGGGTTGCTGCGATGTTCGCTCGCTACACCGAGAAGCTGCGCCGCGCCGATGCGCTCGATTTCGACGACCTGCTGCTCAAGACGGTTGAGTTGTTCGATCAACTGCCCGAGGTTCGCGAGGCCTACAATCGCCGTTTTCGATACCTGCTGGTGGACGAGTTTCAGGACACGAATCGCCTGCAATACAGTCTTATCCGCCATCTCACACGCCTCCACCGAAACCTGTGCGCCGTGGGCGATGAGGACCAGTCCATCTATCGCTGGCGCGGCGCGGAGGTGGAAAATATCCTCAACTTCGAGGAGGACTTCCCGGGGGCCCGGGTGATTCGCCTGGAGCAGAACTATCGCTCGACACAGACCATTCTCGATGCCGCCATCGCCGTCGTCAGCCACAACCGCGCCCGTAAGGGAAAGAACCTCTATGCG
>JAPUME010000097.1 GCA_027294185.1 Acidobacteriota bacterium
CGTGGGAGTTATTCGAAACCCACCCATCTTCTTGAAGCCCGGCGACAGCGTAAGTGTCAACCTCGGTAAAATTGGGACACTCACCAAACCGGACGTAGGGCCGCGCACCGCCGGCTGATGGCCCTCACCCGAGGCCGGTGATTGCGATCCCTTCCGAAACCATGAACCTGTTTCAGGCCAGGAGAAAAGGCTCCCCGCTGCGAATGTCCGGACTCCGAAAATTCGAAGCAGGCTCGGACGCCACCTTCATGCAATCTGCGCTCTCGGAAGCCGAACGCGCCGCGCGGGAGGGTGAGGTGCCTGTGGGAGCGGTCATCGTGCAGGGGGGGAAGATTATCGCGCGCGCGCACAACCGCCCGATTCACCTGTCGGACCCGGGCGCGCACGCCGAAATGCTCGTCCTGCGCCGTGCCGGCAGAAAGCTCGGGAACTACCGCCTCAAGGGCTGCACCCTGTATGTTACAATCGAGCCGTGTGCGATGTGCGCCGGGGCAATGGTCGTGGCGCGGATTGAGCGGGTCGTCTTCGGTGCCCGCGATCCGAAAGCAGGCGCTGCAGGGTCCGTCCTCTCCGTGATTGGGAATCCCAGGCTCAATCACCGCCCGGAGGTCGTCTCCGGGGTTTTGGAAGGTGATTGCGCCCGCCTGTTACGAAGTTTCTTTCGATCCGCCAGAAAACGATCGCGCCCGGCCCGGTAGGGCACACCTCGGCCAGTGTTCGTTACCCATTGTTCATTCGGCTCTCATGGTGAGGTGCGTGAGTGGTTGAAACGGGCGGTCTCGAAAACCGCTTTCCGCGTAAGCGGGACGGGGGTTCGAATCCCCCCCTCACCGAATCTCTTCTCAGGCCGAGCAGAAAAGGGGATTAGGCAAGCCCATGCTCAGAAAAGTTTTCCCTCCTTCCTGCCTCCTGCTAACTTTACTGGCACTTTCCGGACTCTGGCTCGGGGCCCAGGAACTGAAGAAGAAAGAAAAGAATCCCGAACCGGAGGATGTTCTCGGATTCGTCCACAAGTACTACAACGCCGGATTAGTGCTTACGGTTACCGAGGAAGAAGAAGTCAAGATGTCGGTTTCGCTCGGAGATGGTCCGGCCCGGCTCAACGTAAGCCAGGGGTTGCTGGACCTGACTCAGGGCGACTCGAGCATGCTCGGCTTTGCCATGGCTCATCAGTTGGGCCATGTCTATTCCCTCAATCGAAAAATTCTCTATCGCGACCCCGATTGGCAGAGGGAACGGTGGAACAGGGCCGCGCGCGAAGAGGAATACCGCGCCGACCGCTTTGCCATCACCCTGCTCAGCTTCAGCCCGGACTTCATCACCACGGGCGCAAAGCGATTTCTGCTGGGATCCGGCCGAACCCTGGGAGACCGGGGTAATTTCTGCCATTCCCTGGAAGGAATGTTTCAGGGCCACGAACAGAGGGTTTTTGCCCCCTTCACGGATCGAGCCGAATTTGTGGATGAATCGGGCCGCTGGATCAGCCAGAATTTCGTCCAAACCAACGCCTCCTTCTGGTCGAACGGCATCAACGACGCCGGGCGGAAGCGCCTGATCCGCGATTTCCAATCGATCATCCCTTCCATGGTTTGCTGGCCGCATTGCTGATTGTTAACGGTTCCCTGCTGAGGGCCGGTGCGTGCGCTTTGCGAGCACTCCTCGGCGGCTGAAGCCTGCGCGAGGTGAGGAAGGGGTTTTCTTCGGCACCGCTGAAGCCGTCCAGAGCCTCCAGGGGTCGGAACGATGATTGAAGTAATCCCTCTTTCACTGGACACGCTCCACTTTTTAAGAACCCTCGGGCGGCGGGCCGTGCCCTGACCAATCGTACTCCGACAAGCGGTGCCCGGACGTTGTCCCCATTGCGGGTCATTCTATGAGATGGATGAATGGATGAATGGGCGGGCAGTGTCCCGCGGTTAGTCGGGATCCATTTACGATTCGGAGGGTTCTTTAGAAGAGTCTTCTTTCGGTGAAGTCTGCGGGGCCTCTCCCGGCTGCTGCATGGATAACCCGACGTTCGAGAAGAGCTGGGCAAAGCGGTTCCGCATAGTCTCAGCGGATGCCTCGATCATTTTCCCCGATTTTTGTGTCAGCTCTTCGGAGATCATTTCCAGGGTATCCTCGGCGTGCCGGTTCATGCGCTGGGCCAGGCCCTCGAGAATCTCATCCATCTTTCCCTGCAATTCTCCCTGGATTCTCTTCTGGTTTTCGTCCTGCCAACTCTGGAGTGATTCGCGGAGCTGCCCGGTCGCCTCGCTGGTGACGGACTCAGCCTGTTCCCTCAACTTCCCGAGCGCGCTCTCGCTTAGTTGGGTCACTTGTTTCTCATGCTCATCGAAGTTCGCCTTGGCTGTCCGTTGAGCCTCCAGAGACCCTCCCCACTGCCCGGAAACCTTCTCCAGAGTCCCGGAAAACTGTTCCTGCGCGCCCTTGATCTCCTGCAGCAGACCATCGCGAAGGGATTGCGCGACCTGCTCGGCTTCCTTTGCGAATCGCTGCCGGGCCACCTCACTCATGCTGAAGGCGTTTTCCGTCAGGTCTTCGCGGGCTTTTGCCAGCCGTTCTTCCAGGGAGTGCTTGGCGGATTTCATAAGCGAGACCCGGACGGTCTCGGAAACTTCAGACTGAACCTTGGCCAGCACGTCATCGAGGGCCGCGCTGGTCGAACGGCGCGCCTTTTCCGCCTGCGTCTCCAGGAGTTCCTCAATCTCCCCCACTACCTCGCCGGCTCTCTCCCGTTCATCCTCCACGATTTCGCTGGCCGTCTGAGCGGAATCCAGCACGTGCTCCAAATCCTTCTTCCCTTTGGTCAGGCGTTCTTCGACATCGCCAAGGCGTTCGCCCTCTACCTGTTCGATCTTCTGCCGAAACCCGGTCAGTGCCTGCTCGGCTCGGGATTGAACGTCGGAGTCAATCCGGCGCACGGAGTCGACCATCCTCTTCTCGAAATCCTTGAGAACGGAGAGCAACACACCCTCGTAGCGTTCTTTCAATTTCGCTGTCGAACCCTCAAAGACCCGGTCGACGTCAGAAATGTCGATGTTCGGCTCTGGGGTCGGCTGCGGGGCGGGCGGTGGGGGAGGAGCAGCAGGCTCCGAGGGCTGGGTCGGGATGGAAGGCAATTTCACCCCGATCAGCGTTCCCGGCCCGGAAATCCCGGGGGTAGAACCGGCGCCAGGCGACGGCTTTTCCGGCTCAGCAGGCTTGGCCCCTATACCGACCGGAGGAGGTGCGGGAGGGGGAGGGGATGCCTCCTTCTCCGGCGCCTTCGCCTGCGGTTTGGCACCTGTTCCACCCTTGGCAGAAATCTCCTCCCAATCCTCGGGTGGGAAATCGATTCCCCAGAAGTTTTCAGCCTTGATTAATTGGATACCCAGTTCGGCCGGCTCGTTCGGCCCGGGCGGCTTGCCCAACCAGACGACATTCGCTTTTGTGATGTGACCCAGCGCCCGGTTCTCCACGGCCAGTTCGGCCCCCAGAGCCAGCTTGTATTTGGTAAGAACCTTGGCGCCCTGTTTGTTGATCACCAGAGTGCGGGTGGACTCCTGGAAGTTCTTACCGGAGGTGTCCTGCCCGCTAAGCATGACAGGGATGGCAATCGGGACACGGGTGCTTCGGCGTCCGGCGGCCCCGCCTTCCAGTGCCTTGGGCATTTCTGTAGTTCGTCGCCCCATAAACCCTTGATTATATACCCATTCCAATAAAGTTCTTCAATCGAAGAACTCGAAGGCCACTGCACAATCCGCATCCAACTAACATAAAAGGAGTTACACTGCGACGCTACCGGCCTCTTTTGAGACGACCCACATAGGCATCAGCCTCCCGCGTGGGCTTCGGGATGCGGTAGCCCTCATAGGTGGCCATGGTCAATCGCAGGGCAGACTTAAGGCTGATGCGATGTCCCGGGGATACAAAGACAGGTCGAGTGCCCGGGCGGGTCCGTAATACGGCGCCGATTCGATCCCCTCGGTCCGTGAGAGGGGACCATGCGCCCGAAACGTCGGCCGGTTCTTCGTATTGGCCCACCAAACGCGACTTGGCCACGCCGACGGTCGGTCGGTCGAGAAGCAATCCCAAGTGACAGGCGATTCCAAACCGGCGAGGGTGAGCCAAACCATGACCGTCGCAAAAGATGAGGTCGGGAACGATTGTAAGTTTCCGAATCGCCGCCAGCAGCACCGGGATCTCGCGAAAAGCCAGCAACCCGGGAATATAGGGAAAGGTAAGCTTCCGGGTGGCGTGCCGCCGCTCTACCTCTACCAAATCAGGGAAGCGATAGACCACCACACCGCTGAAGCCAACCCCGCTTCGCGCATCCAAGGCGATGTCGGCCCCTGCCACCGTGCGAATCGGTTTCCATCGATCTACCAGCACGACCCGCCGGCGGAGTCGCTCCTGCAGTTCACGCGCCTCGGCGGGCCTTAGATTCCAATCGCGTGGTTCGCGGACCTTCATTGCAGATCATTGCCGGGAAGTTCTCCCGGTTCGTTGAGTGCCGGGGTTCCCTTTAGAAATCGAATCGCAGATGAAAACGAAAGGCCCGCCCGTCGTTCAAAGTGTTGGTGATCTGTCCGAAGGCCGGGGAAGTCAACTGGGTTGAAGGCTCGGCGAACTGTGGCGTATTCAGGAAATTCACCGATTCGGCTCGAAAGGTGAGGCTCTTCTCCGAGGAAAGACGCCAGCTCTTCGAAAGGGCGGCATTGACGTTGGCGATGCGCCCCTTGCGGAAGGTGTTGCGGCCGACATTGCCCCCCGGCTCGGTCGGGTCTATAAACCGGAAGGCCGAAACGGGCAGAAGGTCCCGGGAGGTATCCGGGTTGCCAATCGTGCGGCCGAGCAGCGCCGGGTCAATCACGTGAGGGCGATCGCCGCCCGTGCCATCGACGTTCCCGAAACCCGGCCCGTCGGAGCCGGACCGGATCGAAAAGGGAGTCCCCGATTTAGCCAGGACCACAGAAGAGAAGCTCCATGACCCGAACGCTCGCGCCAGCCAGCTTGCCGGCCTCGAGGTCGTCAACTTCGGCGTATCGTAGGAGAACTGCACAAGCAGGGAATGCGGCTGGTCGAAATTACTCAGACCCTTCATGTCCTGCTGTACCCCGAACTCCGACTGACTTCGTCCCTTGCGCGCGTCACGGCTCGAAAGCGTATTCAAATAGTCCGTTCCCGTATCGATCGACTTGCTGAACCAGTAACCTCCATTCAGGGTCAACCCTTTCCAATTCTTCAGCGCTACAGAAACCCGCCCCGCGTCATAATAGCCGCGCGACCCGTTGATCAGGTGGAAGATGTCGAAGTGGCTGGGGTCAGAACGCCGGTCGTTCACCGTCGCCGTGGTCTGCGGGATGCCCGGCACAACCTGCGCCCGGT
>JAPUME010000098.1 GCA_027294185.1 Acidobacteriota bacterium
TTATCTTTCGCTACTGCGACTTGCAAGGGCGCCCGAGTGCAGAAGCCAACCCCAATGGCTCTCTCGACTCCATTGCGGGCATCGCAAACCGCGAGGGCAACGTTCTGGGAATGATGCCTCACCCGGAACGCGCCAGTGAGGAATTGTTGTCCTCCTCCGATGGGGTGATGATTTTTCAGTCCATGATGAAGAGCCTGGTACCCAAGGTGTAAGGGTCGGGATTGCGTGAATCCCTTCCTCGCCATGGGTTGAACTCTTCCCGCGTTTCCGTGGCCGGTTCGAGATTGAGAATGACCCGCGGGAAATAATTCCTTTCGATCTGTCGTTTCATCAAACTGTCGATTCATCAGACTGTCGTTTCATCAAACTGGCGATTCATCAATTTGTCGTGTTGCCTTCAGGACGTACAACAAGGGTTTTCTCGCTTTCGGCGGCTGCCGTAGCCGCTCTACTATCTGTGGCTCCTCCTGTGCGGGGCCAGAGCGTCGGCTACACGGCACGTTTCTACCTGGAAGAGGAGAGCTATCTTCAGGGGGAACCGATTTTTTGTGTTTTTGAAATTAAGAACGAGGGGCCTCGGATTTTTCAGTTCTCCTATCGTATTCCCAGCCGAGCCGCGAATCCGGCGCTCGAGTTGGAACCCCATTTCACGGTTGAAACGGAGAGCGGAGAGCGGCTTGCCGATGTGCAGGCTCAGCGCTGCCGAGCTGCCGAAGGAAGCGTCATTTACGGATTGGTTCGCTTAAGCCCCGGCCAGACACACCGCGAACGCTGGTTGCTGAACGAATGGGTGGACATCGGGAAGGCGGGCGCCTATCGCCTCCGGGCGGAACGGCGGCTGCCGTTGCGGGGATTCGACAAGGCCCATGAGGAGTTTTCCGACCAGCCGAGCGCGTATGCACGCGCCCTAAGTGAGATGACCCTTGAGGTAAAAGCGCCCCAGGGGGCGGAGCTTGAGCAGGCCTTCCGTCCCTACCGGCGGGCGTTGGCCGACCGCGACGAAGCCCGAAGGCTGGAGGCGGTGCTGGCTCTGACGACCTCGCCCCAACCTTTTCTCCTCGAGGATTTGGCCGGGCTGGCCCAAAGGTCAAGAGCGGGAGCGCGTGAGGAACGTCTTCGCGCGCTGGACGGCCTGGCGAGACTTGGGACACCGCCTGCCTGGCAAGCCATCGCTCAGGTCGCGCAGAAATCCACCGACGAGGCCACTCAATCGCGGGCTGTTCAACTGCTGGCGGAAAAGGGCGACCCGGATTTTCTGGGATTGCTGTTGAAGGTTTTGCCCGACGCTACGGACCGGGTCCGGGCGGAGTTGCTTCAGGGGCTGGGCTCTTTTGTGGACGGACGTGCCGCGGAGGTGCTTTTCGAGCGACTGCATGGAGAGAATCCCGTGGACCGTGTCGGGGCGCTGCTCGGACTTCGCAACATGGGACGCAAGGAGACTATCCCCTCGATGATCGCCATGTTGTATGACCCCAGCTTCCGCGTGCGCCAGGTGGCGAATTTTTCTCTGGCCGAGCTGACGGGGAAGAAGATTTCCCTGCCGGCGCGGGCGACGAAGGAGGATTCGCAAAAGGCGGCTCAACAATGGCGCGCCTGGTGGCAGGAGAATAACGCTCAGTTTACCGTCCGTCCTCCCGGGGAGTGTCGTAGCTACTGACGGGAAAGGGCCCGGACCGGAACTATTATTATGGCGACGAAAGAGATTACCCCCGAGTTGGTCGCGCAGCATAACCTGACCACCGAGGAGTTCGAGCGCATCGTTCAGCTTCTCGGGCGAGAGCCGACGTGGACCGAGCTCGGCATCTTCAGTGTCATGTGGAGCGAGCACTGTAGCTATAAGAGTTCCAAAGTGCACCTCCGCCGTCTCCCGACGGAAGGGCCGCGGATTTTGCAGGGACCGGGAGAAAACGCCGGAATCGTAGACCTGGGCGATGGCTACGTCGCAGTATTCAAGATCGAGTCTCACAATCATCCGAGCTTTATCGAGCCTTATCAGGGGGCCGCCACGGGAGTAGGCGGCATCCTGCGCGACATATTCACCATGGGCGCCCGGCCCATCGCCCTGCTCGATTCTTTGCGATTCGGCCCCCTCGAAGAGGGCAATAACCGTAGTCTGATGGAAGGAGTAGTTTCCGGAATTGCCGGCTACGGCAACTGCATCGGCGTTCCTACACTCGGTGGGGAAATCTATTTCGAGGACTGTTACAGCCAGAATCCCTTGGTGAACGTATTCTGCCTGGGCGTGGCGAAGCAGGAGAACATCTTTTACGGCAAGGCAAGCGGTGTGGGTAACAGCGTCATCTACGTCGGCGCCAAGACGGGCCGGGACGGCATTCACGGTGCCACGATGGCATCTGCCGAGTTCGATGATTCGGCGGCAACAGCGCAGGAAAAACGGCCCAACGTGCAGGTGGGCGATCCGTTCCTTGAGAAACTGCTGCTCGAAGCCTGCCTGGAAGTGATGAAGGCGGGTGCGGTGGTCGGCATTCAGGACATGGGTGCTGCGGGTCTGACCTGTTCTACCTGCGAAATGGGATCACGCGCCGGTACCGGAGTCGAGATTCACCTCGAACGGGTTCCGCAGCGCGAGACTGGCCTGACTCCCTACGAAATCATGTTAAGCGAGTCTCAGGAGCGCATGTTGCTGGTGGCGGAAAAGGATCGGGAGGAGGAAATCTCCTCGATCTTCCGCCGATGGGGTTTGGACGCGGTGGTGATCGGTGAAGTGATCGCTGAGGCGACCCTGCGCGTCAGGGACCACGGAAGCATTGTCGCGGAGATTCCGAACGAGGCGCTCACCGACGAAGCTCCCCGCTACAACCGGCCTATTCGCCGGCCCGAGGCCGACCCGACGCCGGCGGAACCTGCCTCCGGCTGGCAGGAGAGCCGGGCAGAGGATTGGGAGGGAAATCTGCTCCGCTTCCTGGCCAGTCCCGCCATAGCCAGCAAGCGCTGGGTCTGGGAACAGTATGACCACATGGTGCGGACTAACACAGCCGTGGGGCCGGGCGGGGATGCGGCCGTCCTGAGAATCAAGGGAACGAAAAAAGCTCTCGCCGTGACCCTCGACGGCAACGGACGCTACTGCCGACGGGACCCGCGCCGTGGAGCGAAGCTTGCGGTGGCCGAGGCGGCCCGCAATCTGGTGGTCACGGGGGCTCAGCCGCTGGCGGTCACCGACTGCCTCAATTTCGGCAATCCGGAAAAGCCCGAGGTGATGTGGGAGTTCAGCGAGGCCATCGACGGATTGGCCGAAGCCTGCCGGGTTTTTGAAACCCCGGTCACGGGCGGCAACGTCAGCTTCTATAACGAAACCCTGGGCCGCTCGATTCTCCCCACGCCGGTCATCGGGATGGTGGGATTGATTGAGAACGTTGCCGACGCCATGACCGCGAATTTTCGCGGAGAAGGGCGGGCGATTGTAGTCCTGGAAAAAGATCGGGCCGGAGGAGGCGAATCGAACGCGGAGCAGCAGAAACGACTCGCGTTCTCCTCCTCGGAGTATTGCAAGGTTCGAGAAGGAAACTCCGGGGGCGAATCTCCCGAAATCGACCTCGAACTGGAAAAACGGGTGCAGCGGTGCTGTCTTGCCCTGGTGCGTCGGCGACTGGTGGAATCCGCGCACGACATCTCCGAGGGAGGGCTTCTTTTAGCGGTCCTGGAGAGCGCCTTTGGATCTCCGGCGGAAAACCTCGGCTTCCGCCTGGAATTGGAAACCGCATTACCGCTTGAAATGTTTCTTTTCGAAGAATCCCCTTCACGGATCATCTTCAGCCTGGAAGAGAAACACCTTGCGCCGGGACGGGAGATTGCCGGAGAATATAGCTTAAGTCTTACCCGGGTTGGCACGACAAAGTTCGATTGGGTCGAGGTAGAAGCCAATCACCGCGCCATTCTTCGTTGCCGAGTTCAGGGGCTTTTTCAAGCCTGGCAAGGCGGACTGGAAACACTTCTCGAGGCGAATGCCTCCGCCGCCCATTAACGACCATCGATGAGTCCTCAGAATTCTATGCCGGAGTCGAAAACTTCCCGCAGACAGCTTGCCGATAGGAGGCCAGCCATTCTGAACCCGACATCCAAAGACGAGAAGAGCGACAAATTTCGCGAAGAGTGCGGAGTCTTCGCCATTATGGGTCACCCGGAGGCGTCCAAGCTCGCCTACCTGGGTCTCTATGCCCTGCAACATCGCGGACAGGATAGCGCCGGCATTACCTCGGCAGAAGGGAAGAAACTCCACAGCCGAAAAGGAATGGGGCACGTGGGAGATGTTTTTAGTGAGGAAGTGATTGCGTCGTTGCCGGGACACTCCGCCATCGGCCACACGCGCTACTCGACCGCCGGCGACACGAATATCCAGAACGCCCAGCCGCTGCAGGTGGATTGCATCAAGGGCCAGATTGCCCTGGCGCACAACGGAAACCTGGCAAATGCCGCCCCGGTCAAGCGAGAGCTCGAAGCCCGCGGTTCGATCTTTCAAACAACGAGCGACAGCGAAGTCATCCTTCACCTGCTGGCTCAGGCGAAGGGAACCAACCTGGCAGAGGCGATGGCCGAGACCCTGGACCGGCTGGTCGGCGCATACGCCTTGGTGTTGATCACTCCTGAGGAAGTGATCGGCGTGCGCGACCCGCGGGGCTTCCGGCCTCTGAGTTTGGGGCGGCTGGATGGGGCTTATGTGCTGGCCTCAGAGACCTGTGCGTTCGATTTGATCAATGCCGAATACGAGCGGGATGTCGAGCCCGGCGAGATGGTGGTTTTGAACAAACGGGGCCTCACCTCTCTACGCATTGCGCCCCCCGGGCCTCATTCCTTTTGTATTTTCGAGCATGTCTATTTCTCGCGTCCCGACTCTCTGACCTTCGGCCGGCCGGTGCAGACGAGCCGCGAGTCTCTGGGAGCCTTTCTGGCCGAGGAGCATCCGGTGGAGGCGGACGTGGTGGTTCCTGTGCCCGACTCCGGCGTGGCCGCCGCCGCCGGGTATTCACAGGCCTCGGGGATTCCCGTTAAATTCGCTCTGATCAGAAATCATTACGTGGGGAGGACGTTTATCGAACCTCGCCAGTCGATTCGTGATTTCGGCGTAAAGTTGAAACTGAATCCGGTGCGAAGCCTGCTCAAGGGCAAGCGGGTAATCCTGGTGGACGACTCGCTGGTGCGGGGAACCACCAGCCGAAAAATTGTGCGAATGGTTCGCAAGGCGGGAGCCCTGGAGGTACACCTTCGGATCAGTTGTCCTCCCACGATCTCCCCGTGTTATTACGGTATCGACACACCGACGAAGGCGGAGCTGATTGGCTCCACGCAATCCGTGGAAGAGATTCGGAAATTCTGTGAGGCGGATAGCCTCGGTTACCTGTCGATGGAGAGTATGCGCAAAGCCGTGGGCGATTCGGAGGGGAATTATTGCGTTGCGTGTTACACGGGCGACTACCCGACTGCCGTCCACGAGCCCGAACTGGCTATCCTGAACCGGCGGTAATGGGATCAAAGATGAATCCGGAACACCAACCTCAGGAGACGGAATCGGCGGCTTCCATCGGGGAGAAGCGATCCGAATCTTTTCTTTCCGCCTTCCGGGGTAAATACCTTCAGCCCTTCGATAAAGGCTTCCGCTCGGCCTCACGTTCTCTGCTGGTGATTTTTGTCTTTGTTTTTTTCGTGCGAGCTTTCGTGATGGAAGCTACGGTAATCCCAACCGCGTCGATGGAAAAGACAATCCTGATCGGTGACCATATTTTCCTCAATAAGCTCCTATACGGGCCACGGATTCCTTTTACATCGCTCCGTTTCCCGGCCGTGAGAAAAATTCGGAGACAACAGATCGTTGCTTTTCACTATCCACGGAATCCGTCCGCGATGTTCGTCAAGCGCGTCATCGGCGTTGGAGGGGACCGGTTGCGGATTGTGAGGAAGAAGGTCTACATCCATGACACGCCGCTTGGGGAGCCTTATGTCTATTTTCAGCAGGAATCCATCTTCCCGCTGCGGGATAATTTTCCTCCCACGCCGCAGGAGCTCGGCAGGCTTCCGGCCTCAACGGGGCTCGATCCGCAATGGTCGCATGAACTGCCTCGATACGTGGAGGGCGGTGTGTTCATTGTCCCGGCGGGTCACTACTTTGTGATGGGCGATAATCGTGACACTTCGCTCGACAGCCGATTCTGGGGCCTGGTTCCGGAGGAATACATCGTGGGTGAGCCGGCGTTCGTTTATTGGTCCTACGACGCTCCCACCGAGGATTGGGTAACTCGGGATTGGAGGGAGCGAATCAAGTTTGACCTCTCCATAATCAAGAACTTCATATCCAGGACGCGGTGGTCGAGGACGGGCAAGCCTCTTTGAGGGGGCCTTTTCGACAACAGGCTCTCCTCCTCGCCAAAGCTGAAGAATCCGAATGCGCTACAAAGACGCAGGTGTGGATATCGACCGTGCCGATCGTGTGAAGAAAGAAATCAAGCGGCTGGCGGCTCGAACTTTCGGAAAAAATGTCCTTGCGCCGATTGGGGGCTTCGGCGGCCTGTTTCGTATCGGTCGCGGCAGGGACGATGGCGTGCTGGTCGCGAGCATCGACGGGATCGGCACCAAGTTGATGCTGGCCTTCGAGCTCAACGGCCACCGGCGTGTGGGAGAAGACCTCGTCAACCATTGTGTGAACGACATCCTGGTACAGGGGGCGAGGCCGCTCTTCTTTCTCGACTACCTGGCGACGGGCAAAGTCGAACCGGAAATAGTGAAGCAGATTGTCGTGGGTTTGACCACGGCATGTCGAAAAGTCGGTTGTGCCCTGATCGGAGGCGAGACCGCGCAGATGCCGGGGTTCTACGCTCCCGGAAACTACGATCTGGCCGGCTGCATCGTTGGCTACATCGAGAGGCGCAAACTCATCGACGGCCGCCGTATCCGGGCGGGTGATGTGATTCTGGGGTTGCCCTCGGTGGGTCTGCACACGAACGGTTACTCTCTGGCCCGCAAGGTGCTGTTGGAACAGGAAGGGTTCTCTCTCGGGAAACGTGTGCCCGAGCTTGGTCGTACACTGGGAGCGGAACTCCTGTCGCCTCATCGGTGCTACTGGCCGGCGCTCGAAACGCTGCTCGGGCGAGGACTGCTGAAGGGCCTGGTTCATGTAACCGGCGGAGGCATGACGGATAACATTCCCCGTGTGCTTCCCCGCGGCTGCCGGGCGGAGATTCGCCGGGGAAGCTGGCCCGTGCTGCCCATCTTCTCTCTCATCTCGAATTTTGGAAGAGTGAAGGATGCGGAGATGTTCCGAACGTTCAATATGGGCATCGGCATGAATCTGATTGTGGGACAAAATCAGTTGCCCGCGGTGGTCCGCCATCTGAAACGGAAAAGACAAAAGTTTTACACCATCGGCTGCATCCGTTCCGCGCCCCGAGGGGTCCGTTACGTTTGAGTGAGTTCGCAGCCTTGATATTGGCTTGATTTGCGCTCTCCTGCCCCATTTCATACTAGAATGGAGGCGCCATGAAAAAGCTTGGGATACTGCTTTCCGGCCGCGGCTCTAATTTTGAATCGATCGCACGCGCGGTCCAGGAGGGGACGATTGCGGCCGAGATTTCTCTGGTGTTGAGCAACCGGTGCGAGGCCCGCGGAATTGTGAGAGCGAAGGAGATGGGATTCAAAGCCCTCTGTATCCCCTCCCAGGGACGGCAAAGGGAAGAGTACGACCGCGAGGTGGTGAAAGTCCTGAAGGATCACAAGGTGGACCTGGTTTGTATGGCCGGGTTCCTGCGCATCCTGAGCCCGTACTTCATCCAGGCTTTCCCGAACCGTATCTTGAATATTCACCCGTCGCTGCTGCCGGCTTTCCCGGGGCTTGATGTACAGCGGCAGGCGCTTGAGTGGGGCGTGAAATTCAGCGGCTGCACGGTCCATATTGCCGACGAAACCCTGGATGGCGGCCCCATCCTTCGACAGGCCGTGGTGCCGGTGTTGGACGATGATACGGAAGGGACGCTTTCCCTGAGAATCCTGAGGGAAGAACATCGGATTTATCCTGAGGCAATCCGCCTGATGGTCGAAGATCGGATTCGCACCGAAGGCCGTCGCGTGATTGAAGTTAAAAAGGAAGGCGAAGGGCCGAAGAAAGTTTGAGTCATTGAACGGATTCCGGATCGAAAGCTGAATCATCCCCCCATGCCGAAAACTTCCAAGCTCAAAGTTGAAGAACAGGTCGCCTACCTGGCCAAGGGCGCCGAGGAGATCATTCGCCCCGAGGAGCTTGAGGCGAAGCTTCGTCGTTCGGCGGAAACCGGCAAGCCGCTCATCGTAAAGACGGGATTTGATCCTACCGCGCCTGACATTCATCTGGGCCACACGGTCTTGCTTCGGAAGATGAAGCACTTTCAAGACCTCGGCCACAAGGTTATTTTCCTGATCGGCGATTTCACCGGCATGATCGGCGACCCTTCCGGCCAGTCGGTGACGCGCACAGCCATGACCCGGGAAGAGGTGGAAGCGAATGCGGAAACCTACAAGAAGCAGGTTTTCAAAATCCTGGATGGAGAGAAGACCGTGGTCGAGTTCAACAGTCGCTGGCTTTCCCAAATGAAGGGTGAGGACTGGCTGGCGCTCTGCTCGAAATACACGGTGGCCCGTATGCTCGAACGGGACGATTTCGCACAGCGTATGAAGGATCGAAAACCCGTCGCTATCCACGAGCTTCTCTACCCGCTGGCGCAGGGCTACGACTCGGTGGCTCTCGAGGCCGACCTCGAGCTCGGCGGCCGGGATCAGAAATTCAACCTGCTTGTAGGCCGCGAACTGCAGCGGGCCTACGGCCTGGAAGCGCAGGTTATCCTGACCATGCCCCTGCTCGAGGGGCTCGACGGCGTTCAGAAAATGAGCAAGTCGCTCAACAACTATGTGGGGATTTACGATGCGCCGGGTGAGATGTTCGGAAAATTGATGTCGATTTCAGACGACCTGATGTTCCGCTATTATGAGCTTTTGACCGACAAGACGCCCGCCGAAATCGATCAGCTCCGAAAGGACACGGCCTCCGGGAAGACACACCCGATGGAGGCCAAGGTGGAACTGGCCACCCGGATCATCAAGGACTTCCATTCCTCGGCGGATGCGCGGCATGCAGCCGAAGAATTCTCTCGTGTCTTCCGTAGCCGGAATGAGCCGACGAGGATGGACGTGAAAGAGTTGAAGCGCTCCGCCAGGGGGGTGCGCCTGGCGAAGCTGTTGGTGGACTCGCTGCTGGTCTCCTCCAACGCCGAAGCTCAGCGGCTGATCAAACATGGCAGCGTGACGGTGAATCACGAAAAGACCACCGACGTGAAGGCGGACCTGGACTGTTCAAAAGCCCGGGAGTACATTCTCAAAGTGGGGAAACGACGGTTCCTGAAGGTAGTTGTCAACTGAGAAGCAGCGGAAATCAGCGGGTAGTCTCCCTCAGCCGGTCTTTCGTCAGGCTGGGCCTCAGGCTGGCGAACTAGGGTGAAGTGCCAGGGGATTCGGAGAGCCTCAGGGTGTAAACGACTTCCTTGCGGTTGTCGAAGGTAGTGACCTTCCTTGCCCGGGAGACCAGGCCGTTGTGTTCGGCTTGAACCTCGTAATCCACCGTAGTTTTGAGATTCGTAAAGCGGTAGCGGCCGTCCTCGTCGGCATAGACGGCGCGGGTCTCATCGGTCCTGAGGTTCCTGAGCCTGACCGCCGCACGGGGCACGCTGTTCTCCTCCGCATCCAGCACCCGGCCGGACAGTGTTCGCGTCGGAGCGAACTTCTTATTCTTCTTCTTCGCCCCTAGCCCCTCCACTCCAATCGTGAAAATCAGAGTGGTCCCCAGCAACAACGGAATGAACAGTCTTTGAATCTTCATGGTTTTCTTCCTTCGCTTGAAGGATGAGCCTCTCGCGGGGGGGCCAAGGCTCCACCCCGGATCTCTTACTATTCTACCAAGTTCCTTCCCCATTCTCATCTGTTGAAATGATCCTCAACTCCAGGGGATTCGTGTTGACAATCTCGAGCTCGTTGCCGCACTCGGGGCAGTCAAGTTTCTGGCCTTCCTCGACGTCTTCATCTACAATAACCTGCGTCTCACATTCAGGGCAGTTCGCCATAAAGCCCGCCTAAATCATCGGAATCCGGGTCCTGGACTTATTTCGTTACCCATCATAAGAATGCTTTTGGTCCCATTGTCAAGTACCTCCGGATTCTTGCCGCATCGGCAGGGAGTCGTTGGCGGGCTGGTTATTCTTACACCGGGAACTATTTTGGGGACGGGGCAGGTCGCCGAGGGCGAGAGCGATTTTCGCAGACGAAGCGGGGAGAGAGGTGAAGGGTGGTCGTAAAGCGTGAATACCCGGAGCAACCGCTGGTCGGTGTCGGCGGAGTGGTGATCTCCGGGGGACGTGTGCTTCTGGTTCGCCGTGCCCGGGAGCCGCTCAGGGGAGAATGGTCGATCCCGGGTGGTCTGCTTCATTTGGGCGAAGCGCTGGAGGAGGGGGTTCGGCGCGAACTGGAGGAGGAAACCGGTCTTCGGGTCGAGCCGTTAAATGTGCTCGGTGTTTTCGACCGCATCCTCTACGGCGAGGAAGCGGAGCGGGTCAGGTATCACTATGTGCTGGTGGACTACCTCTGCCGTCTGGTGTCGGGTGAGCTGCGCGCAGGCTCAGACGCCTCGGAGGTGTGCTGGGCCTCCCGAGAAGAAGTCCCGGCCCATCACCTGAACAAGAAAACCGGGGCCGTGGTGCGAAAAGCCTTTCAAGAGGCCGAGGAGATGGGATTGTAGGCGGCAGTGGGGAGATTATTTTTTCTCACCCGGGTCGTAGCGTCCCCGAAACTGGTTCCACCGAATCCTTATCAAATCCAGAAACATCTGCGAGGAGTCGCGCAGAAAGCGTACCTTGGTGGCGGAACTGTTGTCCCATCGAACCGGAACTTCCACCACACGGCCTGCCGTGCGTTCGATGAGGAAGAGCAGCTCGGGATCAAAACCAAAACGCCGGCTGGTCTGGAGTTCAAAGGCCCGGCGGGTCGCTTCCCTTCGGAACAGTTTCAGCCCGCATTGCGTGTCGTGGATCTTGAGCCCGGTCAGGAGACGAACCAGAACGTTGAAGAATCGCCCCGACCACTCGCGGAAGAAGGACTGGTGAATTCCGACCAGTTCCCGTTCGAGGGCGCGTGACCCGACGGCGGCCGCGGCCTGCTCTCGCTCCAGTGCCGCCACGAGTTTGTCCGTCTCCTCAATGGGGGCGGAGAGGTCTGCATCGGTAAAAAGCACCCATTCACCTCGAGCCTCCAGCACCCCCCGGCGTACAGAGAATCCTTTTCCCCGGTTCCTGCTGTTCGAAAGCAATCGGGCCTCCGGGTGCGACCGTGCCCACTCCCCTACGAGCTCTGCCGTGTTGTCGCTTGAGGCGTCGTCCACGACGATGATTTCCGC
>JAPUME010000099.1 GCA_027294185.1 Acidobacteriota bacterium
TATTATCCACTGGTTTCGGCCCGTCGTCAATAGGGGGGCAACCTACGCCGACCCTGTGGAAGTCTTCCTCGACAATATTACCCTCGACATCCAAGGCTTTGCGCATGAATCGAAATGAATGGGTTTTTTTGGCGGGAGCCATCTTGGGGAGAGTCGGGCGGCCGCTCTTCCCTGAGTTCGCCACTTCCCCGCCGATTTGAGAATTTGAGCCAATCTCACATTAAGGGGTTGCGGGCAACCCCCTGAATGAGTTAGAAATCTAGGGTAATTCTAAAATCAATCAGGCACTTTTGGGGAATATCATGCAACCCCGGCGGGGTTGAGAAAATCTGCGGGTGGTGACATGCAAATCTGGGCGCGGTGTTTGCTGATTTTGGTAACGTTGGGCATCCTGCCCTCGTGTCAAAAATCCTACCATGAAGAGAATGAAACCTATTACCTGGTAGGGATGAACCTTGAAAACCCTTACTGGCAGGAAGTCCAGCGAGGGTTCAAATCGGGGGTCAGCTCGCTCGGCTTCGAGGTCAATTGGGAGGTCGTGGGTCCCCCCGTCTACGATGTCGAGGAGCAGCTTCAGGCCTTTCGCGGGGCAGTGGCCCGGCGGCCGGCCGGCATTCTCGTATCCCCTGGCATTGCAGATGCCTTCACTGAGCCGATCAACCAGGCGATTGAACAGGGTATTCCTGTCATCTGCATCGACTCGGATGCGCCCGATAGCCGGCGCATAACCTTCATCGGCACCGATAATTATGAGGCAGGCTTGCAGGGGGGAGAACTGGCGCTCCAACTGCTCGATGCCAAACTTAAGAACCGCAGAATTCGAAGGGTAAATGTAATTCTGCTGACCATTCCCGGCCAATTAAACCTGGATGAACGCGTTCGCGGCTACCGTGAGGCACTGGGCCGCAACCGGAAAATCAATCTCATGGCTGTCCTGGACGACGAAGGACAGGTCCAGAAGGCCTATGACGCCATTACAGCGCTTTTGGTTCAGGAAGGGGAACCCATCGACGCCATCATCGCCGTCGAGGCCTCGGGGGGCCAGGGAGCCGCTGATTCACTCTACACGATCGACATGCACGGGAAAATCCCCATTATCGCGATGGACAAGAACCCTCTGACGCTTGATTGGATCGAACGCGGCGGGATAGCCGCCACCATTTCCCAGAAGCCCTATACCATGGGTTTCTACGGGGTCAAACTGCTCGATGACCTGCACCACAACGCCGTCCGGCAGTTTACCGACTGGCGCACTGCGCCCGTCTACCCGGTGCCTTCCAACGTCGACACCGGCACGGCCATCGTGAACAAGGAGAATCTCCAAGCCTTCCGCGATGCCTTGCCGCCGCCGCCCGGCCCGTTGAGCATGTAGTCCGGCCGGAAATCGGACCGCTTTTGACACCCGACGGCCTCTGCTGAAACCGGAGGCCGTCTTGTTCTACCCTCCAGGAACTTGTCCCACCCAATCTCCAGGACATTTTTTCAATGCGAAATCCTGCGACTCAATTCTCTGCTTGGGTTCGAACTCCTTACGCTTGTACCGGATAACCGGGCGCGGAAAGTCCTAGTAGATTTTTTTATCCGGTGTAGTAGTTTTATTTGCTTGACCGATTTTCCAGGGGACCCTAAGGTGAAGGTGGTGGTAGTTGAAGCCTGAATTTAGGACTGCAAGAGTTCGCTTCAGGCGGTGGGAGGAGAAAGGTCGTATGAAAGATGAACGTCCGAACCTCCCTGACAGGTGCTTTGTGCGCCTGCATATTGTTCTTATTTGCATTCACTCCCTACGCACGCGGTGAGGAAGCCGCATCGCCTCCTCCACCGCTCTCACCCGCCGAGCTTGCGGCGCGCCTGGAAACTCTCAAGGCAGAAATGGCGCGGCTCGAGCACTCTCTGACCATGATGGACGAGGGGATTCCCGCGTCCAGGGCGGAAGCCTCCGTGGCAGAGATGCCCGCTTCCGCCCCAGCCTCGCCTCCAGCGCCGGCCCCCCCTGAGCCTGCGCAGGATGCAGACTCTTCCACCAAGCTTCCGCCGGTTCTGAACTTTCTGAGTTCCACCAACATTACCGGCATGGTGGACGGTTACCATCAGTACAACGTCAACCAGCCCGCGGACCGCATTGCGGGGCTGCGCGCCTTCACAGGGCCTTCAAACGAGATATCTCTGAACATGGCGAAGCTGGCGCTCTCCAAAGCCCCCACGACCGACAGCCGCGTGGGGTTCGGGCTCTCCATGGCATTCGGTGAGGCCATCAACGTGGTCAACGGGTCCGAGCTCGGCTTTGCGCAGTATCTGGAGGAAGCCTACCTATCCTATATGGTCAACGAGAAGTTCCAGGTGGACTTCGGAAAGTGGGTCACGCCGATCGGCGCGGAGGTCATCGAATCGAATGGCAACTGGAACTATTCCCGCGGCCTGTTGTTCACCTGGGCCATCCCGTTCTATCACTATGGTCTCCGGGCGAACTACGCGATCAACGACAAGACCTGGGTCACGGCGCACTTGGCCAACGGGTGGAACAACGTCGTGGAGAACAACTCGGGCAAAACCTTCGCCCTTCAGGTGGGATTCAGCCCGACGGAAAAGATCAGCGTGGTGCAGAACTACATCGTCGGCCCCGAGATGTTCAACGCCGGCGCGCTACGCCATCTCCTCGACACCATCGTGACCTACGAATTCAACGATCAACTCTCCTTTATGGTCAACTACGACTACGGCATGGAGGAGGGCTTTCTGCCGGCCGACCCAAACTCCAAGTGGCAGGGAGTGGCGGGCTATCTCCGCTACGCCTTATCCGACAAAGCCGCCGTCGCCTCGCGTCTGGAGTGGTTTCAGGACGACGACGCCTGGTCCACCGGTGTCAGCCAACAGGTGAAGGAATTCACCCAAACCTTCGAGTATGAGCTTGCCGACGGGCTGATGACCCGGTTCGAAATTCGGCGAGATTGGTCCACCGAGCCCTTCTTCTTGAAGAACACCGGCTCGTTCGTTCAGAACCAGACCACCTTCATCCTCGGTTTGACCTACTCGTTCGACGCAAGCGAATAGCGCCGGTAGCACTCACCCGAATCAAAGCTATGCCAGCTTGCCCATCTCCCCCCAGGTGATGGGCAGGCAATGGGTGGGCAGGAGTAATCTTGAAATGTTTTAGGGGAAATCAGTAGGTGGCGAGATACTTTTCCAGCTCCCAGGGGTGGACCTGCTTCGTGTATTCGATCCAAAGGGAGTTATGAGCTTCGAGCAGGTGCCGGTAAATTTCCTTCCCCAGGGCCTCCCGAAGCAATTTGTCCTTCTGAAAGGCGCGAGTCGCCTCATGCAGGTCAATCGGCAGCGGGTCAACGCTCAGCCGACCCCGTTCCCGCGCGCTCATCCCGTAGATGTCCTTGTTGACCGGGGGCCCGGGATCTATCTGATTCTTGATTCCCACAAGCCCGGCCTTAAGAATCACCGCCAGGGCCAGATAGGGGTTGCAGGCCGGATCCGGGCTTCGCACCTCGCAGCGGGCCGAGGTGGTATGCCCGGGCGGCACCCGCACCAGCGGGTTGACGTTCTGCTCGGACCAGACCGAATGCGTCGGCGCTTCAAACCCGGCAATCAGCCGCTTGTAGGAATTGATCAGAGGATTGGTCACCAGCGTATAACCCCGCGCATGCCGCAGCAGGCCTCCCACAAAGTACAACCCCACCTGGCTCAGGCCCGTCTGCCCTTCGGAGACCGCGAAGGCGTTCTCTTCCCCCCGCTTCAGATATAGGTGAAGGTGCATTCCCGAGCCTTCCTTACCGAAAATCGGCTTGGGCATGAACGTGGCATGAAGTCCGTGCGAAAGCGCCACACGGCGCGCAATCACCCGGAAGGTCCCGATGTTGTCGGCGGTTTGAACTGCCTCACAGAAGGGGAGATCGACTTCGTGTTGGCCGGGAGAGATTTCGTGGTGAACCGCCTCGGCCTCAATCCCCAGCGCGCTTAACGTCTTGATGATGCCCCGACGCGCCTGATCTCCCTGATCCAGTGCGGCCAGGTCGAAATAGCTCCCCGTGTCGCGTGTTTGCGTGGTGGGCTCGTCGTCAGGATTCCTCTGGAAAAGAAAGAATTCGATTTCGGGAGCTACCATGAACTGGAAGCCCATCTCGGAGGCCTCCTCCAGCACTTTCTTCAGGCGGCTGCGGGGACAGACCTCAAACGGCGTGTGGTCCAGCTTCTGGATGTCACACACTACCCGGGCCATCTTTGGTCCCCCAGGAACTTCCTCGAATACCCGGAGCGTATCGAGGTCCGGGGTCAGCAGAAGGTCTGATTCCGCCCCCCGGGCAAACCCCTGCAGTGAAGAACCGTCAAAGATAACCCCACCTCCCAGAGCCGGCTCGAACTGGCTTTGTGGAACCTCGACGTCCTTGATGGACCCCAACAAGTCGGTGAATTGGAGGCGGAGAAACTCCACAGACTCTTTCTTTAACAGCTTCAGGGCCCCGCCCATTTTGGCATGGGTCGCCATAAATCCAACCACCTCCCAGCTTCCCAATCGCTGAGTCCCATGTTTCGCATAACCGGCACTATTTTGCAAGCAAAATGCGTAAAATAGGATGGATTTTGCCATTATGAGATTTTTTTATTGCAACTATTCATTTTTTTGATAGCAGTTCCGCAGTTTTCGCTTGACACCCCTCCACGATATACGCAGAATGCACTGGCGGCGTTGAGACCGGCTCACAGGGCGAACCTAATGAAGTCGCCGCCACCCGCTGGTCTGCCAAACCGGGGTAAATCTTTCGGTTCTCTAAAACCAGTTGATCATTCAGGTTAACCATTCAGGAGGAAACTACTTATGGCCACGACGAGCGATGGCGAACAGAAAGTACGGAAACTGAAAACACCGGAAGAAGTCGTCGCCTTCTGCCGAGCAAACGATGTGCAATTCGTGGACTTCAAGTTTACCGACCTAATCGGCACCTTGCAGCACTACACTCTCCCCGCCGACCAGGTGGATGAGAGTGCGCTGGTCAACGGGCTGGGATTCGACGGGTCCAGCATCCGCGGTTTTAAGGAGATTCACGAGAGCGACATGTTGATGATGCCCGACATCAGCAGCGCCTTTATGGACCCTTTCTTCCAGCACAAGACCCTCAGCATAATCTGCAACATCA